>JAGFXV010000063.1 GCA_017861475.1 Bacillota bacterium
ATTGGCAGAAAGACATTTCGGGTACGTCCCCAACTGTCAGCTTTTTTGGTGGATGAATTGACAGACTTCGTCCAAGGCCTCGGTCGCTTCCCTGAACATGGGGGAGAGCAGCGGGAAGCAGTGAAACATGCCCGGCCATACTTTACACCGCACGTCAACTCCTGCCAGGCTCGCTTTCTCCGCGAATCTGACCGAATCATCGCGCAGTGTCTCGTCGTTACCGACCTGGATGATCAGCGGCGGCAGCCCGGCAAGATCACCAAACAAAGGAGAGGTATAGGGATGGCGTGGATCGCCGCCGCCCACATAATAACCCAAATACGTTTCTGTCGAACCCTTCGGGGTGCAGGGGTCAGCTTTGGCACGGGTCCGGTGTGATTCTCCGGACATGGTCATGTCCAGACAGGGAGAAAATATCGCTCCCGCTGCCGGCAAAGGGTTACCGTCATCTTTCAGTTTAAGCATCGTTCCCATTGCAACACCCCCGCCGGCCGAATCTGCAGCAAAAATTATGTTTTGTGGCAGATATCCCTGCGCCAGCAGCCAAAGATATATCGCAGCCGAATCATTCACCGCGGCCGGAGCAGGATGTTCGGGCGCCAGACTGTAATCAAAAACCAAAGCCTTGTAGCCCAACCGTTTCATAAAACCGCTGACGATATTGCGGTGGGAGCGGGCATTCCCCATGACAAAACCGCCTCCATGAAAATAAAGGATCGCCTTGTCCTTCGGGGCACCATCCGGGGTCACCCATTCGGCATATACCGGTTCATAATCGGCTGCAACGACCGTGATCCCTTCTGGGAGCTTGGCGAATTTGGCGGCAGCATCATCAGCCTCCTTGCGTATCAATTCGATGGAACTATTCTGATCGATAACTTCAGCACTCAGCTGCCCCTTAAAAAGATGCCGGTACCTTAGCATCACATGTACCATACGACTCTTAAAACTCATAATCTTCGTCTCCTGTCATCAAATGTGGCGTGGACAGTTGGGGACGTACCCTATTTGTCAACTTTTATAGCCTTTTCAACAACGCCGCGCGAAACTCCTGTTGCTCGTTCTATTTGCCGGATGGAAAAGCCCTCATTAACCTTAAGTTTTCTAATCATTTCATTGCGCTCACTTTTCGGCAGAGAGGCAATCTCGAATGGTTCCCTGCCATCCATGATCTGAATGATCCTGTGCCGGATGTATTCTTCACTTTTACTAACCCGGTCGCTGACTTCATACAAATCGCCTTCTCCCTCTTGATGATATTTTTCGAAGACCTTCCTGTCAATCATCGAAAGAACGAAGTGCGTGTCAGTTATCACGCTTCCATACAAATACTCCGGATAACTGCTCCATTTATAATTGCTTAACGAAGATACCAGGTTGGCGCGCAGTGGATTCTGATGTATGTACCGTACCACCGACAAGAAATATTCATCATTCTCCACTGGCTGACTTTTATACCGATTGCCGATCAACGCCCCACTTCGCTCATACTTTCTGTTAAACCAACCCGCATATTTAGTGAGCAGTCTCTGCATTATCATCGAAACATCGCCGGTTGCACTCTCTCTCAAAAGCAGATGCCCATGATTGGACATTAAACAATAAGCATAGATCGCAAAATTCATCTCCCGCTTCAGGTCGGAAAGAATGTTTATCATTTTACTGTAGTCATAATTTTCTTCAAAAATATTTTGCCTGCTCATCCCTCTAAAAATAATATGATATAATCCGGACTGACTGTATTGTCGCGCTTGCCTGACCATCCCCTCGCCCCCTTTGCCAAATTATACCATAGCATCCTGTAAAGCAGCAAAAAGTTGACAGTGGGGACGTACCCCATTTGTCAACTTTTTCATTTTCAATTGAGTTCAACCAGTGCAGAAAGACATTTCGGGTACGTCCCCAAGTGTCAACTTTTCCACGGTGGCCTTGCGGTCGGTGAGATATTGCTGTGTGACCCATTCCTCGAACAGCAGCGGCGGGTATGTTTCCCCATGGCATGCCAAAGCCTGCCAGGCAGCAGCCGTATCGGGAAACCATCCACACAGCTCAAAGACTTTCAGTCCGTTTGTCGCGGTCACAACAAAGAGCGCAGCAAAACAGCCGGGTTCGATGTGATCAATGCTGACCACACATTCCGTGCGGCCGGGCAATTCTTTCAGTTCCGCTCCGGTTTTCTCCTGCAGCCAGGGCCCAAAGCCGGCCATCGTCATTTTATTTTTCATTTCCAATTCCTCCATTCTGTTTAATCAGTATCATATTTGCTCCCCCGGTAGGGTTGACTGTTGGGGACGTATCATAATTGTCACATAAATCATTGCCGTGACAATTATGATATGTCCCCAAGCTGTCAACCCGGTATTAAGACATTCGCTATCCTTCACCACCTCGTCGCCCACCAGAAAGACATTTCGGGTACGTCCCCACTGTCAACTTTTTGCCAGCTTTATCGCGTTTAGGGCGACGGTCAGGACGAACCACTTTGGGGCGGGTTCGTCGGGATGGTGATCGTCCCTGATCAGGCCAGCATCCTTCGCCTGCTGTATAATTTTTGCTTTCCAATCCTCCATTTGCTCCCCTCCTTCCTCCGCCATGGCCAACTGCAGCAGCCCGTCAAACTGTCGGGCAGGAAACTTCGTCCCCGGACACTGAGTAGCTCCCACTTCCCGGTGTAGTTTTATCTCCAGCTCTGAACCGCCTGCAGCTCGGTAATATCTGCGCAGCCATACGACCAGTTCCACCAGAGACACCAGTTGCGCACCAGACGGCAGTTGCTGCATAAAATTTCCGCACAAACAGATGCCGATACTGTGACCGTTGACCCCCGCCCCAGCGTGGGCACCGATCATTTCCTGGGGCCGCCCTCTCTCGATGCTGCCATCCTTCCTGATCACAAAGTGATACCCGATCCCAGACCAACCTTTAGCCCGGTGCCATTTATGTATTTCAGCTGCGGTCACATCCGCGCTGGCGGAATGATGCAGCACGATCAGACTGGTTTCACTGCGCGCCCACAATCCTTCAAACTGCAGGCCGCTTTCAATAATTTGCATAACCTCTCACCCCCTTTTCTTAGTAAGGTCAACTGTTAGACACGTACCATATTTGTCACCCCAGTAATTAAAGTGAAAAAAGGGTACGTCCCCAAGCTGTCAACCCGGTCGCCGTACCTGACCAATCCCCCAGAAAGACATTTCGGGTACGTCCCCACTGTCAACTTTCGTTCATCGTGATGATGGCTTCACGCAGTTCGGCGATGGCGGCGGTGAGGTTTTCCATGCGCTGTTCCATTCTGACCAGCAGCCAGGCGGCTACAGCGATGGGAAACCCCACATTGGCAACGATCTTTAACATTTCATCCATCAAAATCCCCTCCTTTTTTATTAAAAACCGGACCAGAGCCTGACCCTGATCCGGTTATGGTTATTCAGTTTTTATACCAGTACAATATCGTCGGTGGTAGTCGTGATGACGCGGGCATCGATTTTTCCGACCAATGCCCCGCCGCTGCCGCTGAAGATATTTTTGGCAACGATCGAATCCATTACCGCAGTCACTTCGGCACCGCTCAACGGCTCCTTGGCATCAGCCACCCGAATGGTCTTGGACGTACCATTCTCAGTGTTAAAAATCATTTCCAGCACTCTTGCCATGTGCGATTTCCTCCTTTCCTTAAAAGTCAGCCGTTAAAATCCTTACACGGCCGCTTCGATCTCGTAAACCTTGGTCCGGTTGATAGCCGACAGCGTTCTGGTCTGCAGGCCGGCCAGCGCAGTGCCGACGTCGAAAACATCCTGATCCGCAGCGTCAGTCTTCAGATCAGCGAATCTGCGGGTAAGATTGCCGCTGGCGTTGTCATTGGCAACCAGAATGAGCAGATTGCTGCTCAGCGGAGTTGTGTTTACAGCCATTCATCCCACTCCTTTCTCAGATAGTAGCCCGGCGTCCTGAGATCCGTAACGGTCCAGTGTGCCTTGCTCTGTCCTTATCATAGGAAAATGGGATAAATGTTGCGAAAGCCGCAGTTTCAGTTTTTCCGGGCAAAAATACAGAAAAAATAAAACCGGAACGCTATTATTCGTTCCGGAAGAAAATTTGCCAAACAAAAAGCAAACCTTTTAATTTTTTTCCTAAAAATAAAAGTTAGCAATGTGAACGCAGTCTGATTGTCTTTGTTATCGGGTTGACAGCTTGGGGACGTACCCTAATTGTCACGGCAATCATTAATGTGACAATTATGATACGTCCCCAACAGTCAACCCTATTGTTGGGTGGCGAATATGGTGCGATCCCCCAGCTGTCAACCCAATAGCAAAATCAATCGCTATCCTTCCCCGCCTCGTACCCCCCAGAAAGACATTTCGGGTACGTCCCCACTGTCAACTTTTTATTTTCATGACGATGAGCAGCAGCAGGGGGAGGGCAAATTGGAAGGGCAGGGCGATATAGGGCCACTGGTATTCAACGAAGTTTAAGTAAAACACTCGATTGTAACCGAAATAATAGGTGAGGCCCCCTAATAATAACCCGTAGATCAAAATCATATAGACTTTTTGCTGTTTGATCCCTACCGTTTGTTTAAACGCCTGCAGTCCGCAATAGGCCAATGCCCCGGCGTGGATGAGGATACTCCAATACCAGAGCGAAACCATGAAAGATTCAAACCGGTGCAGGTATTGGGTGATCTGGATCGATCTGACCAGGTCCATACTGGGAATGCGCATAATAGAAGTCAATTGCGGCCCCATCACCATGATCGTGACCGCAAAATAAAAAACAAAATAAGCCCCGCCAATGGCCAGACCCGATGCGGCTGAGCGAAAAGCCTTGGTTTGATTGGCTACCATGGGCAGTATCATGGCCAGAACAATTTGCGTGACGCCCGTAAAAGGATCAGCGCGCAGACTGGCCTTGCCAACATTCACAGCGCCCACATTAAAAAACGGCATGAGCTTGGTCATATCAAACTCCGGTATGGCCGACACACCGATCAAAGCAAAAAATATAAAGGTAAGCGCAAAAGCCAGCAACCCTATTCTGGCAATCGTCTCCGGGCCTTGCCACACCAGGTAACAAACAACCACAAGATGCATCACCAGCACAACCATAAACGGTGTTTCCGGCAGCAAAAAATCGGTAAGATGCTGGATATACGCCGATACGGCAAGCGCAGCGTAAAGAACAAAAAACATGAACAACAACAGTCCCAACAACTTGCCCAAGATCTTTCCGAACAGAACCTGGCTGTATTCCACAACGGTCATCCCCGGAAACTTTTTGCCCACCAGAAAAACCATATAAACAAAGGGCATGGCCGTTAACACAGCGATCGCTCCGCTCAGGGCCATGTCATGTCCGACCAAACGGGTTAAAATGCCACTGCAAAAGTTGATCGTCGTCGGCCAGACCAGGCAAACCATGATGGCAGTGAGTTGTTTGTTACTGATGGTAACTTTCTCGTTGTTCATTCCCATACATCCTTATTTATGTTCTAAAGCGTGCTTCGGTCCGGGCGCCAATGGTCTGGCCAGAACTGATAAACTGGGGATATCTGTTTTAACGTCTATTTTAAAGGAAGCTTCGGAAAATACCTCCGGCCAGTTTTCTGACAGCTGCAGCCAATCTTGCTTGTGCTGACGGTGCATCACCTCGTTAAAGCCAAGAAAGTCAACCTTCATGTCCTGGGCAGTGGTTATCGTTGATTGAATGTCTTTTTGGATTTCTGAAGCCAAAACTTCCTCCAATTTTCGCAAGTTCTCCTCATTAGAAAAATCGGTCGTGCATCCTTGTTCGACCAAATTGCAGGTGGCCTTGACCTTTATTTGAAAAGAAGGGACCCCGTTTTCAACGCTGCTTTGAATGGAAGTATCCCCGCTTTTTACCTCTACTGTAACCGGGCGCCCATCGTACGGGCACTTGACAACCACAATCGAACTTCTGATCTCTTTCTTTATCCATAAGAGCCCTTTGGTTTCCTGCTCATCCAACCAGCCCGCCAATTTATTTCGGTGGAAAACAGCAGCTCCGCTCAGTTTCAAAGCAGGTTTGCCCTCGTTTTTGGTGAGAATGATCCTTGATGCGACCGGATTGGAATTAGGATCAAGATAATCTTCCAGAAAATTTTTGAGCATAATCCGGTAACCCTTGCCGGTCAGGCTCTTGTTCTCGATCACACTTTCCAAATCAGCGCCCGGGTCTTTTTCCATCATGGGCACAGTCTCCAGCAGTTTTCCTGCATCGCCGGGGGTAACTGCCACCAGGGTGCGCAAACGCAGCTCGGGATTACGGGTGAAAAAATCAAGCACGTCATGAATATTGCTTTTGGCCAGGGTTCCACCGATAATAATGACCTTAATGTGCGCCCAAAATATGCGGCGCGGAGAAATGGCAGCCATATTGCGGATCGCTTCAAAAACCGACCGGCCGTTCGCGGAAATCTGCCAAAAAGGCTTCTCCTGGGCCTGTCCTCCGGAAGGCGTTTTACTATACGTATCGGGTTTGGCGATTTGCGCGGTGACCTTGTACTGATCGTCAACCTTGTCAATGGCTACGCTCAAAACAAAACCCAACTCATTTATTTCCGCAGCGTCCCAGCAGCCGGCGATGGAGAAAAGTATGACTAGTATAAGCAATATTGAAACGACTCGTTTTCCCATGGAAGCGCCTCCCTATTTTACGCGCGTTGAATACAAAAAAAGATCATTGTGGACCGTTGCGCGGACCGGGTCTGGAACCAGACCCAATGCGCAAGGCATTTTTACGGGCCATATTACCCGGCAGGCGCTTCATGGCCCACCAGGGAACCCTTATAGCTGTATCTTTCAATTGATCCATATCCGGTGCGGTGAACGGATCCAAATAATTTACGCCAAAAGAACGCAGGCCGCTTAAATGAACCAGGATGATCGTCAGCCCGGCCAGAATCCCTGGCAGACCAAGAAAAGCGGCGGCCAGCATCAGCGGAAAACGGATCAAACGTCCCGCGGCGGCGGCATTGTATGCAGGAATCGCGAATGAACAGATTCCCGTAAAGGCAACCACGATAACCATTGCTTGTGAAACGATTCCTGCCTGCACAGCCGCCTGCCCAATCACCAAACCGCCCACGATACTGACCGCCTGACCAGCCTGCTTGGGCAAGCGAAGACCTGCTTCCCGCAGGATTTCAAAGGTAGCTTCCATAATAAAAGCCTCCCCGATACTCGGAAAAGGAATCCCCTCACGGGAGGCAGCAATGGACAAAGCCAGAGAAGTAGGGATCATCTCCTGATGAAAACTGGTTAAGGCGATATATAAGGCAGGAAAAATGATGGAAATAAAATAGGCCACAAATCTCACCACTCTGGTCAGAGAGGCAACCGGAAAGCGCTCGTAATAGTCTTCGGCTGATTGGATAAACTGCAGAAAAACCGTGGGGACAATCAAAACAAACGGCGTATTATCGACCAGTATCGCAATCCGGCCTTCCAATAAAGCTGCCGATACTTTATCCGGACGCTCGCTGTGATCGATCTGCGGAAACGG
>JAGFXV010000395.1 GCA_017861475.1 Bacillota bacterium
TCCAACGGCAAGGTAGCCCGGTTGATATGCGACATTTATACCCCGGACGGAAAGCCGTTTGAAGGCTGCCCGCGCAATAATTTAAAGAGAGTTTTAAAGGAAGCCAAAGATATGGGTTATACCATGAATGTTGGTCCCGAAGCTGAATTCTTCCTTTTCCTGGCTGATGACAAGGGGCATGCCACCACCAATACCCAGGACGATGCAGGATATTTTGACATGGCTCCGGTAGATCTGGGGGAAAATGCCCGCCGCGATATGGATACAACCCTGGAGGACATGGGATTCGAGATTGAGGCTTCCCATCATGAGGTAGCCCCCGGACAGCATGAGATCGACTTCAAATTTGGCGATGCACTGAAGGTCGCAGATGACATTATGACGTTTAAGCTGGTGGTCAGATCCATTGCTCAGAAACATGGCCTGCATGCTTCCTTTATGCCCAAGCCCATTTTCGGGATCAATGGTTCCGGGATGCATACCCACCAATCGCTTTTTAAAAATGGTGTAAACTGCTTCTATGATCCGGATGGAGCAGATCAGTTGAGTGATACCGCCAGATCTTATATGGCAGGAATTATCAAACATGCGCGGGAATTTGCCGTAATCACCAACCCGACCGTCAATTCCTACAAAAGACTGGTGCCAGGCTATGAAGCGCCCGTCAACATTGCCTGGTCAGGTGCCAATCGCAGCTGCCTGGTCAGAGTACCAGCCAAAAGAGGGGCCAGTACCAGAATCGAGGTAAGAAATCCTGATCCGTCCTGTAATCCTTACCTGGCGCTGGCAGCCATGCTCAAGGCAGGTTTGGACGGGATCGTCAATAAGCTGGAACTTCCTCCGGCGGTCGATCGCAACATCTATAAGATGGATGAAGAGGAGAGAAAAACTCTGGGGATCGAGAGTATGCCGGGCAATCTTCTGGAAGCTTTGCAGGAATTGGAGAAAAGCGAACTGATCAAAAGCGCCATAGGAACACACATTTATGAAAAATTCAGAAGCGCCAAACTCGAAGAATGGGATGATTACAATGTTCAGGTAACTCCCTGGGAGGTAGGCCAATATTTGACCAAGTTCTAGGCGACAGCAAAAGATCAGGCAATAATTCCGGGGTACCGGATTTACGTATCAAAGTTCAAAGGGGGTCGTTTTATGAAAAAAATAGAGGCAATTATCAGACCTGCCAAGCTGGAAGAGCTGAAAACTGCCCTGGAAAATATAGGGGTCCGGGGAATGACGGTCTACGATGTCAAAGGCCGCGGTTTGCAGGGCGCTGAGAAACAATATTACCGGGGACAGGAACATTCCATTGATTTGTTTCCCAAAGTAAAGTTGGAAATTGTGTGTCAGGACGAGTCAGTTGAAAATATCATTTCGCAAATATTGAAAACCTGCAAGACAGGAAAGAAGGGCGATGGAAAGATATTTGTCTATCCGGTGGAACGGATCATCCGCATCAGTACCCGCGAAGAAGGCGGTGCAGCTTTGTAAAAAGCATGAAGAGTTCGATACTGATAAGCAAAGGCGCTTATGGTAGAAAAAATACTTCTAACCATAGGTGCCTTTAACATTTGTAAATAAATTTTATTTTTCATTTCAGACTTGCCAGGGTTCCTGCAAAGTTGGAAATGATTAAGGAAAGAAGGGGTATACATGAAAACAAAATTCAAATGGCTTACATTGTTAACAGTTCTGGCTATCACCATCCTGGGACTTCCGGTTGTCGCATCCGCAGCCGATGCACCGGCGATTAATAGCGGTGATACAGCCTTTATGATTATTTGTGCAGCTTTGGTCATGATCATGACGCCAGGTCTGGCATTCTTTTACGGAGGCATGGTGCGCAAGAAAAATGTTATGGGGACCATCATGCAGAGCTTTGCCGCCCTGGCTCTGGTATCGGTGCAGTGGGTGCTGCTTGGCTACACCTTGTCCTTCGGCCCGGATATTCATCATTTGTTGGGAGGCTTAAGTTTCCTGGGGCTGGCAGGGGTAACCGGTGATCCCAGTGCCACTTATGCAACGACCATCCCCCATTTTGTTTTCGTCTTTTATCAGCTCATGTTTGCGATCATTACTGTGGCCTTGATATCAGGCGCTTTTGCTGAAAGAATGAGATTTTCGATTTTCGTTGCTTTCGTGTTGCTTTGGACGACCATCGTCTATGATCCGCTTGCGCACTGGGTGTGGGCTGCGGATGGATGGCTCTTCAACCTCGGAGCATTGGACTTTGCAGGCGGTACTGTAGTTCATATCAGTTCCGGTATTTCAGGACTGGTTGCGTGTATTTTACTGGGGCGCCGGAACAAGTCAGGCGCAGAGCCGATGATTCCTCACAATTTACCGTTTACGATGCTGGGTGCAGCGCTGCTGTGGTTCGGATGGTTCGGATTTAATGCCGGCAGCGCCTTGGCTGCAAACGGTTTGGCTGCTTCCGCATTTCTGGTCACCAATACCTGTGCGGCTGCCGGTGCCATCAGCTGGGCGGCGGCAGAGTGGGTGCAGCATGGCAAACCAACCACGTTGGGCGTAGCCAGCGGACTGGTGGCAGGACTGGTAGCCATCACCCCGGCCGCAGGTTTCGTAGGTCCGGTCAGTGCAGTGATCATGGGATTGATTGTAGGACCGCTTTGTTATTACGCCGTAAGTAAAATCAAGGCAAAACTCGGTTACGACGATTCACTGGATGCTTTCGGTATTCATGGCGTAGGAGGA
>JAGFXV010000396.1 GCA_017861475.1 Bacillota bacterium
AAATTATTGGCAGCCATTAATTCTTCTACCGCTTTGCGGGTGCCGCTGCCTTTTTCACGAAAGATCCAGCTTTCATCCTGTAAATCTGCCAAACTGCAGCTGGGCTGGTCAGCCAGTCTGTGATCCTGCGGTACAACAACCACCAATTCATCCTCCAGCCAGGGAAACCCTTCCACTTTGCGCTGGTTGGTCCAACCGCCTACGATGCCGATATCCAATTCCCGCTCACATATTTTATTGAATATTTTTTCAGTATCCGCTATCTCCAGGCTGATACTGATATGCGGGTGCTCTTGTTTGAATCCTTTGATAAGTGCAGGAATGATATACTGACCGGGAATGGTGCTGGCCCCCATAACTAGACTCCCCTTGCGATCTTCAGCGATATCTTCCATCGCCTTGTCCAGTTTGTCCATGCTCCGCACCAGATCACGGGAATAATTGTAAAGGATTTCGCCCGCTTCGGTGGTCTTGAGTTTGCGTCCCGACCTTTCCAGCAAAAGAACTCCATACATATCTTCGAGGGCTTGAATCTGTTTGGTAATAGCTGGCTGCGACAACCCGAAATCATCGGCTGTACGAGACAAATTCTGGGTTTCAACCACCCGAATGTAAGTTTTGAAAAGATTTAAATTCATCCTTTAATCTCCCCGCGCTGATTATCTCAGGAATCCTTCCAGGATAGCCTCAACCGCTTCTTTTTCGGTTAATCCCAGCGTCATTAATTTGATCAACTGCTCCCCGGCAATTTTACCAATGGCCGCTTCATGGGTCAGTACCGCCTCAGCATCCTCGGCCATAAGCTCAGGGATTGACTTGATACGGGCTTTATCCATAAGGATGGCATCACATTCAACATGGCCAAGACAACTGGTTTTCCCCACCAGAGCAGCACGGAAAACCTGATAGGAATTTTCCTGGGCAACTGCCCGGGACAAAACCTGCGCCGCTCCCCCATTGCCTTCAATAATTATTTCAATATCTGATTCAGCTTGTTGGACCCCCTGGGTCAGCAAGCGCTCCACAATTTTAAGGTTGCCTTTTTCATGAATATGGGCTTCCGTCTTGCGGATGGTATCATCAACACCTTTAATCTGCACCATTTCCAATTCAGCTGAAGCATCTTTTTCCACGATAATTACGGTGGTCGGGTTGAGTACTCTTTTCCCTTCGCCGCTGCCCTCTCCGTAATGTTTTTCAATGTATTTCAATCTTCCGCCGCGTCTGACAATGATTTCGTGAATACCATCGTGACGTGAACTGGCGTGTCCGTCATTATGAATGCCGCAGCCGGCAATGATAGTGGCATCAGCATCTTCGCCGACGATAAAGGTATTGTAGACCTTGTCCTGGAAACCCGGTTGCGTAAGGATAACCGGCACGTGTACGGTCTCATTTTTAGTACCGGGTTTTATTTCCACCAGAAGACCGGGATTGTCACCCGTCTTGGAGCTTAAAATAATGTTGGGAGAAGACTGACGAATGACCGCTTCCCCGTCACGTCTAATGTTGATTGCCCCTTTTGGTATTCCGTGTAATTCAGCAATGGAACCTAGCAAATCCATATCCAGATTATTTAATTTCATAAAGCATTTCTCCCTGGCATTGATTTCTAACTTTACATTCAATATCGTCTTTGATGAGATGCCAAATATCCGAAGCACTGCCACGTCCGGCAACCATTCCGTCCTCGATCACAATAATCTCATCACAGATCGGCAGGATCTTTTCGTTGTGCGTTATAATTAGGGCGGTCTTGGCAGGATTATTCCTGTAACTGCTTACCAGCAGGGTGATCAGCTTCTGAATGGTCCACAAGTCAACGCCGGCCTCCGGCTCATCGAAAATGGACAGGCTATTGTCACGCAACAGTAATTGAGCCATTTCAATGCGTTTGATCTCTCCGCCGCTCAGCCCTGGTCCCAGATCGCGATCGAGATAATCTTCCGGGCAGAGCCCTACATCGCGCAGATACTTTCTTTGCTGCAGCGACTCGGCTTGAGGTGCGGCAATGTTCAGCACGTCTTTTATCGTCAGGCCTTTAAAACGAGGAGGGGCCTGGAACGCATAAGCAATTCCGCGGTGTGCCCTTTCTGTGATGGAAAGATCGCTGATGTCCTCTCCATTCAAGTAGATCTTGCCTTGACTCTGCTGATATATCCCCATGATCACCTTAGCCAGGGAAGTCTTGCCGCCGCCATTGGGTCCGGTAATCGCATATAACTTGCCCTGCTCAAATTCCAGATTTATTCCCTTTAGGATTTCTTTATCCTCGCCGCTTTCACAGGCAATCTGCATCCAGATGTTCTCAAGTTTCAACATATTTTTCTATCCTCCCTAAAGCTTGACCTACATTTTATCATAAGCATTGGTTATAGTCTAATCTACCTGTGTATGATTTTTAACTGCAATACCGGCTGTTAATTATTTTTATTCGTCCTGCATTCGGGACAGTAAGCGTATATTTTTAGTTGATGATCGACAATTTCAAATCCCTGCTTTTCCAGATGCTGCTCCAAACTGTTTAAAAGAGATTCCTCCACTTCGAAGATTTTGTTGCAGGATACACAAATGATATGATGATGCTGATGGTCCTCCTGCACCGATATTTCATAACGATATTTGCCGCCGTCAAACAGCGTCTTATATAAAATCTGCATAGACGATAAACGTTCCAGCGTTCGATATACGGTAGCAATACCAATATTGGGGAC
>JAGFXV010000064.1 GCA_017861475.1 Bacillota bacterium
TTCCGGGTTGGCATTGGTTACTTTATCCAGGCTCAGAATAAATGTCAGGGCACTATTAAAATCCCCGTTCTCGCTGAGCGTGTCGATGCGTTTCATGACCTTGCTCCATGCAGCTTCCGTTTTCTTGATTTCCACTCGCTTGATAAACTCCTCAACTTCCCTGTCTTCCAGATTTTGCTCTTCCATTACCATGGAGATCCGGGCAAATACAGCCTCCAGACCCTCCTCAGCCGCTATACGGCTCATTTCATGCATCTTGTCTTCTTTTCCTTCCTGTTGCTCAAATATATTTGCCAGGGTTTTATAATCCGGGTTGGCAAAGAAGTTAATCCCTATTCTTGCTTGTACTTTGGCGAATGTTTTTTCATCATTTAGCATAGCTGCCAGGATCTTTTCTTGTATACCATATTTTCCGTATTTATTATTATCCCTGATAATTCCAGTTTTATTCCTTGCGGTTCCGGGTCGTCCCGATTGGATCTCCCGGGCAACGATAATCTCCTCCAGCCGCAGTTTCCGGGCCAGGATTTTTATGTAATACTCTTGTTCTACTACACTGCCTAGTGAATTGATATCTTCTTTTAACTGTGCGATGATTTTGGTTTTCGCATCAAGATCAAGCCTGTCACTGGTATTGATAAATCTATTCAGCTTAAATTCAATATGATTATACGTATTATTCTGTATGTGATGCAGAAATCCCTCTTTACCATATTTTTCAATAAAATCATCAGGATCTTTACCAGCCGGCAGAACAATTACTTCAACTTTTAAATCTTGCCGGCGCAGAATCTCGATCGCTCTCATCGTTTCCCGCTGTCCTGCCTCATCACCATCGTAAAGTACAATTGTCTTTTCAGCATATCGATGCAGCAATGCTGCCTGCTCGTCAGTCAATGAAGTTCCCAGCGAAGCTACCACATTTATTATTCCGGATTGCTGCAGTTTGATACAATCCATATAGCCTTCGACCAGAATGACTTCATTCCTGCTGCGAATTTCCTCCCGTGCCTGGGTCAGTCCATACAGGTTTTTGCGTTTGGAATAAATGTCAGTCTCCGCTGTATTCAGATATTTCGGCATGGCATCTCCCAAAGCCCGTCCGCCAAATCCAAGTATATCGCGGTTGTATTGGGTTATCGGGAAAATGATGCGGTCACGGAACAAATCATAATATCGTTCCTGGTTGTCATTGCGTTTGATCAGCCCGGAATTCTTGACCAGCTCCAGAGAAAATCCTTTTCTGAGCAGATAATCTGTCAGTGACTGCCACTCATTGGGTGAATAGCCAAGGTTAAATACCTCTATCGTCTTTTGGCTGATACCTCTTTGGGCCAGGTATTCCCTGGCTGGTCTGCCTCTGTCGGATTGCAGCTGCTGCTGAAAGAAAACGGCGGCAGCATTGTTGACTGCAATCATCTGCTTGTGCAGATCCTGATTTTTTTTGCTTTTGTTTACAGCCAGGTCAACTCCGGCTTTGGCCGCCAGCAGTTCCAATGCTTCTCTGAATTCCAGCCCATCGCGTTTCATCAGGTAGGAAAAAATATTGCCTCCCGCATGGCAGCCAAAACAATAGTACATTTGCTTTTCCCGGCTGGCACTGAACGAAGGTGTTTTTTCCTGATGAAACGGACAGAGTCCCCAGTATCGGTTTCCCTTACGATTAAGACTCACAGTTTCGGAAATTAGTTCCACAATGTCGATTTTTGATTCTATTTCACGTATAAGCTGATCATCAAAATAATTCGCCATTATTCACCTACATTTCTATATCCAAAAGAAAATACCTGCTTTATTTAATGAAATTTGTCAAAATCGCTTTTATTATAAGATTATTTTAAATTTCTTCTTTTAGGGTTGAAGGAAACGGCACATGGGAATGGGGTATATATATGTCTTCAAACACAGCGATGCAGTAATCGTCACTCATCCCTGAGATATAATCAACAACCGCCGCTTCAACACCTTCTTCATCAGCGATCTGCTGATAAAGCATGCTCATACGCCCGGGATGTTTCATATAATAGCCAAATAACTGCTCAATGATGAACATGGCCCGGCGTCTTTCAGCCAGGCAAACCGAACCCCGGTAAACGTTTTCAAACATAAACTCTCGTAAACCCAGCAGAGCTTTTTCAATTTCCGGGCTTGGCTCGACGCTGAACCCGGATCCTTCTTCCAGCAACCTGCGGCTGTAATGAATGGTATCGGTAACCAGTGTTGCGATCCTCTTGCTGAGAGTATCGCCCAAAATCTCACGGTACTCCCGGGGGATCTGCTCCAAAACCAACAATCCGGCACGAATTGAATCATCTATATCATGCTGGACATAGGCAATTTTATCACTCAGCCTGATCACCTGGCCTTCCAGGGTGGCGGCTGATACATTTTCCCCATAGCCGCTGTGGTGCAGTACTCCATCCAGCACTTCCTCGCTCAGATTAAGTCCGCTGCGGTCTTTATGTTGTTCAACTCTGGTCAGTACTCTGATGCTGTTTTCATTATGGCGGAAATGACCGCTGACAAGTTCATCCAAAATCTGTTCTCCGGCATGGGCAAACGGAGTATGCCCGACATCATGGGCCAGCGCGATGGCTTCGATCAGATCCAGATTAAGATTTAATCCTGCCCCTATGGTTTTGGCGATCTGATTGACTTCCAGCGTATGGGTCAGTCTGGTCCGGTAATGGTCTCCCGGCGGAGCTATAAAAACCTGGGTTTTATGTTTCAGTCGCCGAAATGATTTGGAATGAATGACCCGATCCCGGTCAACCATGAAGCAGGTACGGATCGGATCAGGCTCTTCAGCAATACTCCTGCCCTGGGAAGAATCGGAACGGGTGGCCAGCGGATGCAGCATCGCTCTTTCCCTCTGTTCAATTTCGTTCCTGATCATCCATTTCACCTCATTAAATTATGGTTATATTCATTCTTGCCCTTCACCGCATAAGACATTGAAAGCAAACATCAGTTCACTTGTTTACTTTTAATACTACAATATACTGTTGAAATCCTTCATTCTTGCAAATATTTTGTGATATAAAAATCCGACTGGCAAAAACATGCCTGAAACCGTTAATAAACGATATCAGGCAAGATACATCAGATAATAATAAACAGAGTATAATTCTATCATAATTTCTGTGCCGATCCCAGCCTGACTGGTGGCACTGATCCTGCCGCCATGAAGTTCAACGATCTGCCTGGCGATGGAAAGGCCAAGTCCGTAACCGCCGGTTGCTTTCGTCCTGGATTCATCCACCCGGTAGAATCTGTCAAAAATCCTGTTCAGGCTTGTCGCCGGAATCCCGACCCCCTGATCCCGGACCGTTAGTTGAATGCCTTTTGCAGTGGGTTTGGCTTGAATTTCCACCTGAGCTCTGCCCCGCCTGAATTTTATGCTGTTGTCGACCAGAATTCGCAGCACCTGTTTCAAGGCGTTATAATCAGCATTAACACTGAGTTTCTCATCACAATGAGCCGAAATTTCTATATCACTGCAACTGATCAGAGTTTCATCGACAACCTCTCGCAAAAGGTTTTTCAAGGGAAACTCCTGTTTTTGCAGGGAAATCACATTATTGTCTCCCTTGGCCAGGCTGAGCAGATTGTCTACCAATCTGCTCATATTCTCGGTTTCAGTCTTCAACGTCTTCAGTGATCTGTCAAGCTGTTCATGGTCATCCTTTCCCCAACGGTTGAGCATATTTACATGTCCATGAATGATAGCCAGCGGGGTACGCAATTCATGGGAAGCATCGGAGACAAATCTTTTTTGCGTTTCAAAATCCATTTCCAATCTCGAAATCATTTGATTAATGGTATCAGCAAGTTCATCCAATTCATCCCCGGTACCATTGGTGACTATTCTTTTATTTAAGCTGCTTGAGGTTATTTCTTGCGCTGTTTCAGTTATTTCCTTGATGGGCCTGAGCAGTTTTTGGCTGAGAAAAGATCCGGAAAAAACGCCTACAATAGTGCCCAATATGCCTATAATGATCAGTATTCCCAATATGGCTTCTGAATTGGCACCAATATCTTCAAAGGCCTTGGTGACCTCCACATAATAGAGCTCACCGCCGGCATTGACGATTCTGCTGGTAGAAATACTTCCTTTTTCATGCGCAAAGTTTTCAGCTTTATGATTTTCGAAACGATCTTCAAAGTGATTTCTTTTAGCCGGAAAGGACCTTTCCATACTTGAATAAATCATGTTACTGCTACTGTCATAGACGATAAAATAAATCCCCTGGCTCAGACTAAGATTGCTGAGGCTCGAATCGCTTACATTCTGCGAATTGGAAATATAGCTTGCTATGATATCTGCATTGGAAGACAGGATCGCTTCACTATCTTTAATCAAATAATTTCTGATGAGATAAAAGGTCAGCACAGTAAACACCATCAGTATGACAACCAATACAATCGAATATATTAATGTAAGTTTTTTTGATATGGACAAACCTCGGACTCCAAAGCGCATAGTGATCACCTTTCTATGCATTTTCCTTCATTATGAATCCTATCCCTCTAACGGTTGTAATGTACTTTTCTTTCGCATTATCTTCCAGTTTTCCCCTGAGATAGCTGACATACACATCAACTACGTTGGTATCCCCGATATAATCGTAGCCCCAAACCGCGTTTAAAATCTGATCCCTGGTCAGCACATTGTTCTTATTCTTGATCAAAAACTCGAGTAATTGGTATTCCTTTTTGGTCAGGTCAATGACAACATCTCCTTTTAGAATTTCCCCAAAGGATCGATTCAAGGTGATGTCCTTAAAGCTCAGGAACTGCTTGGTTTTTTCGTAATGACTACCGGCAGAAGCAGTTCTTAACACCGAGCGCATCCTGGCAAGTAATTCCTCTATTGCAAAAGGCTTGGTCAAATAATCATTGGCACCGGTATCAAGGCCTGTTACCCTATCCATGATCTGATCCCTGGCTGTAAGCATAATGATCGGAATATCAGAAAATTTTCTTACCCTTCTGCAAATCTCGATCCCATTTAATCCCGGCAGCATGATATCGAGCAAAACGATGTCAAATTTTTCGTTCTGTATCTTCTCAAAGCCCTCTCTTCCGTCACTTGCGGCCTCTACTTCATAGCCTTCATAAGTTAATTCCGGCTTTAGGAAGCTTATGATCTCAGCTTCGTCTTCAATAATTAAAACGCTGGTCATGAGTTCTTCTCCTTTGTTCAAAAACTTATACGAAAGCCGAAAAACGTAAAGTTCTTCGGCTCTGTAAAGGCATCAAATTAGTCTTTTTATCATATTAGCACTTTGCACAGGTTATTGGAAAGCAGATACCATTAACGCTTCTCCCTGAAGTCATGATTATTATTCATGCCCGGGCACCCTCCGTCATGAAAATCAACGTTTCCTTTTTCATACAAACGTTCTCTGTTCTCATCCCGGATACTTATTACCTGGCCTTGCAGGTTTTTCGTGATTTCAATCCTGTCTCCTGCTTGTACCCCCAGGTTGGATATTGGATATTGACCTGCGTCTATCGTTTTCGTTGTCAGTATATTAGCCACAGTGATTTTGCTCCCGTCAACTTTTTGCACAGTGCCCTCTATTTGAAACAGCAATGAGAAGGCAATTTTCAATGCGGCAACGATAACAATAATTACGATTGCTCCAATTAGAGTCTTCTTGTTAAATACTTTAGCATTGAATTTCCTGACACTTTGATTTTGAAAAAAAGCCTTGATTTTCTCCATTTTTATTTTGTACCTCCCGATTAATATCACTGGCTAAATTATAATTTTCAAACCTTTGAATACCATTAGAGAAACGATAAATTTTCATTAAATTTCTCTAAGATATACCCGATCCATCTATGTTTTCAGATCGTGTTAAAAGAAATCGGAAATAAATTTATACCAGAAAAATCCGGCAGGTAAAAAAATCTGACACGGTTAATGAAACCATGTCAGACTTCAATAAAATTATTCGATTACAATTTTTACCCTAACGATTGTTAATGGCGGCCTGGGCTGCTGCCAGACGGGCAATGGGAATACGGTAAGGCGAGCAACTGACATAATTCAGTCCCAGCAAGTGGCAGAATTCGATCGAGCTCGGTTCCCCGCCGTGTTCGCCGCAAATGCCCAGAGTTATTCCCGGGCGAGTGCTGCGGGCTTTTTCTGCTGCCAATCTCATCAGCGAGCCTACACCCTTGCGATCCAGGACTGCGAAAGGATTGTCTTTGATAATTTTTTTCTCCAGATATACGGGGATAAACTTGCCCTCAGCATCGTCACGGCTGAATCCCAAAGTAGTCTGGGTCAGGTCATTGGTACCAAAGGAGAAGAATTCAGCCTGCTGGGCGATTTCATCAGCCATCACGCAAGCCCGCGGTAATTCCAGCATCGTCCCCAGCGCAAAGTCAAGCTCAATATTTTTCTCCTGTTTTATATCTTCGTAAGCTTTCAGTATGTGCTGTCTGAGCAGGAGGAATTCGGCCTGATCAATGACCAGCGGAATTTCTATTTCCACAAAGTTTTTGAAACCTTCCTGTTTCAACTGAACCATGGCCTCGAATATTGCCCTGACCTGCATGACATATATTTCCGGATAGGTTATACCCAGGCGGCAGCCTCTGTGTCCCAGCATGGGGTTGGCTTCATGCAATTTGTTGACTTTTTTGAGCAGTTCTTCCTTCTCCGCGATTTCACGTATCGGGGCCTGCGCATGTTTCATTTCTATAATATCTACCATCAATTCATCATGAGATGGCAGGAATTCATGCAGAGGCGGATCCAACAAGCGAATGCATACCGGCAGCGGTGACATGGCTTTGAGTATTCCGTAGAAGTCCTGTCTCTGAATTGGCAACAGTTTGGCCAGAGCCGCTTGACGATCCGCAATATTTTCGGAAAGAATCATTTCCTGAACGATCGGCAGGCGTTCCTGGGCCATAAACATATGCTCAGTGCGGCACAAGCCTATGCCCTCGGCGCCGAATTCACGCGCCTTGGCAGCATCTTCAGGGGTGTCGGCATTGGCTCTGACATCCAGTTTTTTGGTTTCATTGGCCCAATTGAGCAGTATTTCGAATTCATCTGAAAGGGTCGGCTCTATCATGGGGACTTCGCCCAGCATTACTTTACCGGTGGAACCGTCCATGGTTATAATGTCCCCGGCCTTGACCACCAGGCTACCCACCATGAACCTTCCGGCTTCAAGATCAATTTTTATGCTTTCACAGCCACAGACACAAGGTTTACCCATTCCGCGTGCCACCACGGCTGCATGAGAAGTCATTCCGCCCCGTGAGGTCAGAACCCCCTGGGCATATACGATCCCGTGGATATCATCGGGAGTGGTTTCGTTGCGTACCAGGACCACCTTTTCGCCGGCCTCGCCTAATTTCTCAGCAATATCAGCATCAAATACCACTTTGCCGCAGGCGGCTCCGGGAGAAGCCGGCAGTCCCTGGGCTATTGCTTCCAGATTGACGGAAACATCGATTTGTCTATG
>JAGFXV010000397.1 GCA_017861475.1 Bacillota bacterium
ATAATTGCCATATTTGTAATACTTCCCTTCTGTGAATCTATACCCAAGCTATCTCTTTTAATTATTTCCCCTGAAATTCGGGTTTGCGCTTTTCCAGGAAGGCTTTCATACCTTCTTTTTGATCTTCGGTTGCAAAAAGATTCGTCCAGGACACAGCTTCAAAATCGATGCCTGTTTTCAAATCACTGTCCAACCCTTGCTGGATAAGCTGCTTGGACAAGCGCAGGGCTACCGGGGGCAGATGATTTACCTTGTCCGCCAATAGCATGGCCTCATCAAGTACCGAACCTTCGGTCAGGGAATTGACCAGTCCGTAATTAAGAGCGGTCGCAGCATCGATCATTTTACCCAGGAAAATCATTTCTTTGGCTCGCGCCATGCCGATCAAGCGGGGCAAGCGCTGGGTCCCTCCGGCACCCGGAAAAATGCCCAGGGTAATTTCCGGAAGCCCGAAGCGGGCGGTCGTTTTGGCGATACGAAAGTCACAGGCCAGCGCCAGTTCCAGTCCACCGCCTAAGGTAAAGCCAGCAATTGCTGCAATGGTTATCTTCTCAAGTGATTCGATTTTATTAAATGTATCTTTAAAGGAAAATGATCTGGCAAACTCAGGATTGCCATCCATCATCTCCTTAATATCGGCACCGGCTGCAAAGTGATCTTCCCCGCCGGTAAATATAACTGTGCGGATCGTTTTATCGCCGGCCAGTTCTTCAACCATATCATCAAGTTCATCGACGATGGACCGGTTCAAAGCATTGCGCAGCTGGGGCCTGTTTATGGTTACGACAGCGGTCTGATTGTGTCTTGTCAGTAAGATGTTTTGCTCATTCATGAAACAGTCTCCGTTTCGTTTCTACTTGGATTTATATTCGTAAAAGCCTTTTCCCGTTTTGCGGCCGAATTCTCCCCGGGCGTAATGTTCTACTACGGCGGGACTGGGTTTGTCAGCAATGTCGCCGGTATCCTGATATTTTGCCATCAGGACGTTGTATTCCAGGTCGATGCCGGTGAGATCAAGCAGGGCGAACGGCCCCATGGGATGCCCCAAACCATTTTTAACGGCCAGGTCGATGTCTTCTATAGAAGCTACGTCCTGATCCAGCAGATAGCAAGCTTCTTTGGTGATGGCACTGAAAACCCGGTTGACAACGAAGCCATAAATTTCTTTTTTAATGAGAACCGGAGTTTTATTTAGTCTGTTACAGACATCGAATACTGTTTTGATGGTTTCTTCAGATACATGCGCACCTTTTACCACTTCAACAAGTTTCATGACCAGGACCGGATTGAAAAAGTGGATGTTCAGCACTTTATCCGGACGGCTGGTGGCGTCTGCAATTCTGGAACTGACAATATAGGAACTGTTGGTGGCGAGTATACAATGAGGAGGACAAATCGTATCCAAACGTTTAAAAAGATCACGCTTGACATCCAGGAGTTCAACGATCGCTTCAATGACCAGGTCAGCACGACAGGCGGCTTCTTGCAGATCTTCAGTAAAATGAAGCCGGGCCTTGACGGCTTGGGCTTCTCCTTCGGTAATTTTTTCTTTTTGCACCCGTTCAGACAGCCAGTTTTCAGCAAATGATTCAGCCTTTTCCAACATTGCTTGATTGACATCAGTACAATAGGTTTCAAAACCTGACAAGGCAGATTGCAGTGCAATCTGATGGCCCATGTTGCCTGCTCCCACTACACAAATTGTATTTGCTTGATTGGCGTTCATTTGTTTCACCTCTTTTTCTTTTATTAATTCAAATCATACTAAACAATATTTGCAATTTTGTGCCCGACCGTTGAGGATATTTCAACATTTCACAAAATTGAATGGTTGTCAACAAAAACATTCATCTTGGTCAAAACTTTTATGAAATCTGTATTTGGGCAGAATAATTATCGTAGGTTTACTATTTGGAAACCCAAACGGAAGCGGTTGAAAGTTTGGCTATTTTGAAAAATTCAATGACGAACTGTGATAACATACTAAGCAAAACAGAGTCGAATTACTTAAAATTGAGGATGATGTGCTCAATGGAAAAAGCGTTAAAAGTTGTTGTAACTGACTATGAATATGAATCCCTGCAAGCAGAGCAGGAAGCCATGGACAAAATTGGTGCCCGCTTGATTCCTTGTCAGTGCCGGACTGAAGAAGAACTTATCGAAAAGACGGCAGATGCTGACGGCGTTTTTGTCCAATATGCTTACATTTCCCGCCGGGTAATAGAAAATATGAAAAACTGCCGGGTCATTGTCCGCTACGGCATTGGTATCGATTGTGTAGACGTTGAAGCGGCTACCCAGTACGGTATTATGGTTGCCAACGTACCGGATTACGGTTTGCAGGATGTTGCTGATCATACCGTGGCTTTACTCTTGGCCGCGGCGCGCAAAATTACTTTATCAAATCAATTGGTTAAGAGCGGTATCTGGGATTTTAACCGAGCCAAACCGTTGTACAGGCTGGAAGGTAGAGTGCTTGGCCTGATGGGATTTGGCACTATTGCGCGCATGGTTGCCGACCGGCTTAAACCTTTTGGATTGCTGGTTCAAGCTTACGACCCTTGGGTAAGTGATGAAATACTGGCTCAGCATGGTGTCAGCCGAGTGGATTTTGATACGCTTTTATCTGCATCTGACATGATTTCCCTGCATATACCGCTTATGAATTCCACACATCACATCCTTAATAAGGAAGCTTTCAG
>JAGFXV010000398.1 GCA_017861475.1 Bacillota bacterium
GTGATCGTTTCATTGACATTCCAGTAGGCTCTTAGGGCACCCGGTATCAATCCCCACAATCCCCCGGCGACAAAGGCTGCCAGAGCCATGACCGGCAGCAGGATCGATGATGGCAAATTGCCGTAAAACAAAGCAATGCCGCTGGCAGCGAAGGCACCCATATATAATTGCCCCTCCGCCCCTATATTCCACAACTTCATACGAAAAGCCAGCGACAAGCCAAGTCCTATCAACATCAAAGGGATTGCCTTGACCAGCGTTTCCGATATGGCATATTTACTGCCAAAAGCACCTTGCACCATCCGCGTGTAAGTTTCGGCCGGATCAATGCCATACAGCCCCAAAAATATCCAACCAAATAACAAAGCCATAAAAATGGATATTACCGGTACGGTAAAGCGAGCCGTTAGAGATTCCGTTTCTCTTTTCATTAATTTAAAATGCGGCATTTTTATCTTTCACCTCCGGCTCCCAGCATCAGCAGGCCAACTGTTTCCAAATCTGCCTCCTGTACATCAAATACAGCTTTAATGGTGCCCGCATACATGACCGCAATACGATCAGCCAGGCGGAAAATATCTTCCAAATCCTCGAGAATTAGCAATATAGCCGTTCCCTTGGCTCTCTCTTCCAATAGAAGTTTGAAAACTGCCTCGGTAGCTGCCACGTCAAGCCCCCGCACCGGATAGGAAGCAATCAGCAGACGCGGTTCCTGACTGATTTCCCGGCCCAGGAGCAGTTTCTGCAAGTTTCCGCCTGACAAATAATTCACCGGATGTTGGATATTGGCCACGGAAACATCAAAATCTTGAACCAATTTATGTGTATAAGCGCGGATTTTTTTAAAGTTTAAAAATGATCCGCGGGAAAATTCTTTTTTACGGTAGTTATGCAAAATTGCATTTTCCATAACCGAAAGGTTGGGGACCAGTCCCATTCCCAAACGATCCTCGGGCACGATATTGATCCCTCTGGCCAGTCGTTCCCCGACTCCCAGTTTACTAATATCCTGACCATCCAAATAGATGTTGCCGCCGGCTGTTTCACGCAGCCCGGCGATGGCCTCTACCAATTCCCGCTGTCCATTACCGGCCACTCCGGCGATGCCTATGATTTGTCCGGAGCGGATCTCCAGATTGAGATCATGCACGGCTATATTTCCCTGATCGCCTAAAACCTTAAGATTCTCCAAAGCAATAAGTTTTTCACCGGTTTGCCGGTTGATTTCAAGTTGACTGTGCAGGACTTCGCGTCCCACCATCATATGCGTCAGGGTTTTTTCATCCAGATCTGCAGTACGGGCATTGCCCACCACTTTACCTTTGCGAAGCACGGTCACCGTGTCAGCTATTTCCAAAACCTCATTTAACTTATGCGTGATCAGGATGATCGACTTGCCCTGGTCAGCCATTTTGCGCAGCATAACAAAAAGGTCTTTTACCTCCTGTGGAGTCAAAACAGTGGTCGGTTCATCCATAATCAAAATATCGCAGCCGCGATATAACATTTTTAAGATCTCCACCCGCTGTTGTTCACCCAGCGACAACTGCCCCACCTTGGCAGCAGGATCAATATCCAGACCAAACTTTTCCGACAGACGGGCAGCAGCATCTTCAATGGCCCTGGTGTGAAGGACAACCTCTTCTCCCGGTGCTCCCAGGATTATATTTTCAGCCACCGTAAAATTATCGATCAAGCGAAAATGCTGATAAATCATGCCAATCCCGGCTGCCAGTGCTGACCGGGGGGAACGGAAATGAACCGGCTTCCCTTTAATAGATATGTTTCCAGCGTCAGGCTGGTATAAACCGGCCAATACGCTCATCAGCGTAGACTTGCCGGCTCCGTTTTCTCCCAGGAGTGCGTGAATTTCCCCGGCCTGAACCTGGAAACTGATCGCGTCGTTGGCCATCACTCCGGGAAAAGTTTTGGTAATTCCATTCATTTCGATCATTAAACTGCTTTGCAAACTTTATCCCTCCGACATAAAGGAAACCTGATCATGTTTCTGCTTTAAAAATAAACTTCCCCAATAGCCTAAAACTTTAAAGGCGGCTAAAAGCCGCCTTTAAGTTTGCTATAAACCAATTGGCTACTGACCTATTTTACCATCTACTCCGGATACAAACCAGTTCATACCGAGTAATTCTCCATCCGTCATGGATTTGCCTTCCGGAACTTTAACGCTTCCGTCCTGGCCTTTGAGCGGGCCAGCAAATACATCCAGTTTTCCGGATTTTATGTCAGCCTGTTTGGCAGTTACCAATGCTTTCACATCAGCCGGAACCTTGTCGGAAATCGGAGCAATATCAATGATGCCATCGG
Organism: Bacillota bacterium; assembly: GCA_017861475.1. Lineage (GTDB taxonomy): Bacteria > Bacillota > Syntrophomonadia > Syntrophomonadales > Syntrophomonadaceae > Syntrophomonas_B. The sequence goes on from JAGFXV010000398.1 coordinate 2,326, forward strand.
ATGCTCCTCCCCAGTATGCTCCGGTCTTCCAGGTCTTATTCATAACGGATTTAACCAGATCAACATAGTAGGGGCCCCAGTTCCATACAGCTGCGGTCAGTTCGGAGTTAGGAGCATATACTTTCATATCACTGTGATAACCAACAGCCCATACTTTCGCTTCTTCAGCAGCGATCTGCGGTGCAGGAGCATCAACATGCTGGGTAATAACATCAGCGCCATCTTCGATCAGACTTTGGGCAGCCTGTTTGGCCAGATTGGCATCAGTCCAGCTGTGGGTCCAAACTACTTTGACCTTGACATTCGGGTTTACTGACTGAGCACCCAGTGTATAAGCATTGATCCCACGGACAACTTCGGGGATATCATAGGCAGC
>JAGFXV010000399.1 GCA_017861475.1 Bacillota bacterium
AATCCAAAGCACTTATAAGCATATAAAAGGTTAAATTCAATCCGTAGCTGCCCGACATTAACATGGCCAGCAACGCCAGCCAAAGAATCATTATCAGATTAAATAAAACCATATCTGTCCGCAATATTTTTTTATTTTTTTCCAAATTATTCTCCCCTGCGCAAGGTAATCAAACATTCCAACTGGTCAAATGAATGTACGGTAAGTGAATTTAAATCTCCGAAAGCTCCTAACAATATACCATATTTGTTAATTTGAAACGACAGCATTATTTCCATGCAAAGGGCTGCATCTTCTCTCTGACCCATATTGTCCAGAAATCGTGCTGCGAGCGCATAAACTGCAGCTGACTGATCACGGGAGGCCGGAGTACCATCCAGATAATAGCGGGTATAAATGGCTCCCTGGTCCAGTTCCCTTTTTAGGAAACCGGCAAATGCCTGCGCATTTCCACCAGCCAGTGAGTAATTTATTGAGCTGTACAGATTTTCCACCATGTTTATCTGTTGCGGATATTTGTAATCTTTCGACTGATAATCGTACCAGGCCGGGAAAAAACCTTCAGAATTAACCGGCGAATTACGCAACAAAATTCTGGCTGCCTGATTGGGCTTTTTCCAGCGCTCGTCACTGGCTGCCAGTGCTTCCAGCGCGGAGATATTAATATAAAACAAGGAAAGTCGATGGGCAGGTTCTTTCATTCGGGCATCATAATAATCAACAAAAGGGCCGTTAACTGTTTCGTAGCGGTAGATGGAGTCACTGATACGCCCAAAATAACGATTATAATTACCCAAACCCCTTGTTTGTGCCTGTGAAAGCCCTTCAATCAAGCGCAGGTCATCAACCAGGGCAGTCGCTTGTTCAGGGGGAAAATCATCCTCGTCCTGTTTGATCCGCCAGGCATAAAAATCTCCGGAAGTATAATAATACTTGTCTATTATGGTTAATAATTGTTTTACCGAATTCGAATTATCACATAAAACAGCATACTCCAGAAGAAGTCCCATTGATTCCAGCAAATAGTAATTTGCCGCCTTCCCCTTCTGAATCTCCGCCACTACCAGACCTTGGTCGGTTAACATAGAGCCGGCAAGCATATGTAATGCATTATTTTCCTGATCTCCCCGGTTACTCAACCCTTTAAGGAGAGACGCGCTTATATCTGGCTTGGAGTTGTTGTTTAACCACCTGATGCCAAGCAAAGTCAGCAAGACAACGATCAACAATGCAAGCCCTATGGTGATACTTTTTCGCAAATTCATGGTTCATGCTTCCCTTATTTAATAGAACCGTCTGTTTAAGGTTAAATAGCTTAATTGCTTGTTCGTCTTACCCGATATTTGTTTTGAACCATATAGAGGAAAAGAATCATCAATAGAATCGTAATCGCATAAAAAGGCCTGTATAGCAGGTAAACGAAAACAATCAGCGGTATCAAAAGAATCCGAACCATCATCCTCAAAATATCTTTTTGGGCAATGAATCTGGCAATGGGAGGAGAATTCTTGTAGTAGAAATTCACAAATCTCCGTCCCCAATCCGAATTCATCAGGAAATCATCGCGAAATTTACGCAGCAGGCTAACTGCAGGTGCAAATTTGGATCCAAAAGCAGCGGTGGCAATAAAGCAATTATCCTGACTCTCTTTTATAAAACTGGCTGAAACAATTATATCAGAATCCGGTGTCAGCGTTACATTTGTCTTCGTAGTATCATCAACCATCGAATCAATCCCTGTCCAACCTGCGAACTGATAGCCCGATTGAGGGATTGCTTGCAATTGAATGGGCACTCCCTTAAAATAAACCCCGCTCCAATTATTCGGATCAATTACTCCGGGAGTATCCTGTTTGATTTCCATACTGTTGACTTTTATCGCACCATTGGAAGCATCAGTATGCAGCGTTAACGCGTAGGTTCCGGCAAGGCCGAATTGATTGACGATCTGTTCCCTTACAATATCAGGTCTTTGCTCAGACCAGGTTTTATAGCTGTTTACCGTATAGGTCCAATTATTCAACGAAGCGGGGTATCCCCATCTGGAAATATGCTTTACAATCTCCGAGGATACCGCTGATGACATCTGGTTAATAATCGTTTCCATTCTTGATGGCACAAAGGTGGTGTTCAGATGATCGGCAAAACGATTAATAAATTGATTTTTGAAATCATCATTAGTCATAAGTTTGCGTAACAGTATGGTTGCATCAGATAGATTCGGATCAAGAGAGGCAGCCAGCAGATCACGGTTAACGTCGTAAGCTGCCATACTCCCGTCGAAGTCCTTGGTTTGCCACTGCCATCTTCCGTCGGTAACATTCTCTATTTTTTCCCGCCAGGCATACATATGTTTAGTGACGGAATCAACATCTCCCGAATAAATTCGCAAAACATTGTAATCAATGTAGGAGTCAACATCCATTAAAGACTGCAGGTGTTGATAATTTGCTGCCAGACTGATATCATTCTCTTCAGCATAATCACGCATACTTATGTAGTTACTGCAATCAGTCTCATCCCCCTCAACCAGATCTGCCGTTCTTGCATAGGGTCCTTCAATAATGGCTACGTTATTTTCATCCACATTATAGTGATATTTCAAATAGTATTTATCCAGTCTTTCCTGGACATTGGTGATACCCCAGTATTCACCGTTGATAAATTCAATTGCAGGCCGGTAATATTG
>JAGFXV010000065.1 GCA_017861475.1 Bacillota bacterium
GCTGATCGATCTCCTGCTCAAATCGATTTTCCATCCCCGCAGACATATATGATCGGGTGACGGCGGAATATTGGTAATGCTTCTGATAATATTGTTTGTCAGCGGCTATTTTTTTGAGTTGCCTGACCAGAACATCAATTTCGTCTCTGGTATTGTAGGCAGCCAGACTTATGCGCACCATACCCGGCAGTTTATCGGCCTCCTTCTGCTGATAGACGGATAATAATTTAATATTTTCTTTTTCTCCCATCAGCTTTCTGATATAGGGTTGGGCACAAAAGCATCCGGTACGCACGGCGATCCCGGCCTCACCGCAGAGGATCGCGCCTAACTGGGCATGATTAAATCCGGGTAAATTGAAACTGATCACCCCTACCCTGGGGCCGGAACCATAAACGATCAATCCCGGTACCGTTTTCATCTGCTGCAGCGCATAGGCACATAAATCATTTTCATATTCGCTCAGTTTATCCATCCCTATTTTCTCCAGATACTGCAACGTTCTGGCCAGCGCAAAGGCTCCCACCACATTCGGCGAACCGGCCTCCTCCCGTTCAGGCAGATCAGTCCAGAAAGCTTTATCGCCGGTCACCATATCCACCGTTCCACCGCCAACATGATCAGGGTCGCCGTTCAGGAAAAAATCTCTCGGTCCGATCAGCACACCGGTTCCAAACGGCGCATAGATCTTGTGTCCGGAAAAGGCGATAAAATCAATGTGTTGCGGATGGCCGTTGTCTTTTATATCAACCTGATGGTGGGGAATCAATTGGGCACCGTCAACCATGATCATAGCCTTGTGTTCATGCGCCAGTTCAGCCAGACGGTATATATCGTTGATATGACCGGTAACATTGGATGCGCCGGTCACAGCCAGTAATTTTATGCGGGGATAATTATGTTTCAGCTTTTTTTCGACGTCAGCCACATCCAACAAGCCCTGTTCATCCACCCCGGCATATTTAACCAAAGCCTGGCTGCGCCAGGGCAGATCATTGGAATGATGTTCCATGCTGGTAGCCAGCACCATATCCCCTTTGGCAAAATCAAACCGGTAGGATAATTTATTGATCGCCTCCGTGGTATTTTTCAAAAAAATAACCGTATTTTTATCCGGATCAGCATGGAGAAATTGACCCGTTATCGTATGAGCCTCGTCATATAACCGTGAGGCCAGCATTGATTTATAACCCATCCCCCGGTGAACTCCTGAATACCAGTTCAGAAAATTTTCCACATCTTTGATGACCGGCTGCAGCGCAGGTGTACTGGCCGCATTGTCAAAATTTATATATGTCCCCTTTTGCGCCATGCCCAAAGGTATCTTCTGCCCTGTTCCTTGCACATTCCTGCGGAACTCCGACCAGCCGCGGCTATCCAAAAAACCCATTAAAAGTTTACCATCCTTATGTGTACGCTTTATTTATATTATGAATATGCGGCTGTTTTGCTACAAAAAAGCCCAGAGCGAGCAAAAAGACGAATAGCTGCGTTACGCAAAAATCCCCGTTCAATCAGCGTACCTAAGTACGCTTCAATCACGGGATTTTTGCAAGCCTTGCTCTTCGCCTTTTTGCTCGCTCTGTTGACTTTGGACTTTTTAATTTAGATAAACAGCTGCATGTCAGCTTGCATGGCGTCCTTTAAATAGTCGTACACTTCGATTACTTCAACATTTTCAATCAACTCTTCACTTGCAAATCCCATGATTTCCATCGACAGCTTGCAGGCACAAAATCTTACGCCATTTTTACGCGCTCCGTTCAGAAATTCGCCCAAGTGGGGTGCCTTATTGTCATCCATCATTTTTAACAGCATGTTCTTGCCCAAACCGCTGAAGTTCATTTTAGATAAAGTCAATTGTTCAGGGCCGCGCGGAGTCATGGCCGAAAACATTTTTTCATAAAGGCTCTTGTCTTCCGGACCCATTTTTTCAGGATCCCGCAGAAGCATCAAACCCCAGAAGGAAAAAAACATGGTGACTTTTACCCCTAAATCACATGCCCCGTTGGCAATAATCAGCGCTGCCAGTGCTTTATCATAGTCACCGCTGAACAAAAGCAGATTAATTTGTTTTTCTTCCATTATAAAATGAAACCTCCTTAGCCGTTACTGCATTTATTATCTGCAATGCAGTCCGTAATTATTAAGGAGATTTCCTATCTGACCGAAATCAAATCTTTGAGATCCGCATATTTTTTATCGCCAATGCCGCTGACGTTTTGTATATCTTCAATTTTTGCATAACTGCCATTGCTCTCGCGATAATCAACGATCCGCTGGGCAATGGCAGGACCGACGCCGGGCAGGCGTTCATCGAGTTCCTGAACCGTGGCGGTATTTATATTCACCAAGCCACCGGTGGCCGAAGGCTGACTGGAAGCCGGCATAACGGAAACGGTGTCTGCAGCCGGCGTATTATTATTGCCTATAGCCTGCTCGACGATCTCCGCTTCCGAGAGCAATTCCACCGTCTCCCCATCCTGGAGCGGGCGGGCCGGTTGGGCATAGTCGAGCGCTGCTCCGGGAAGTATCCCGGCCAGTTTTAAAGCATCATAGACCCGGGCTCCCGCAGCAAGTTTATAAAGTCCTGGTTTTTCGACCTCACCACAAACATAGACCTGAATTTCATCCCCGGCAACCGTTGCTTTTTTCTCAGTATCCGCCTCCGTAACAAGTGACTCCTTGGTCATATCCGTTTGTTTCATCTCACCATACTTGGCCCCGGCTGAAAAAACGATCACTGCAACCAAAAGCAAAGCTGCCAGCAGATAGCGACGATCTATATTAAACATTATCGCCACCTCCTGCTTCCTTTTTCTTTACATAATATCCATTTCCTTCTTTTTGCGCCAGATAAATAATAATATTTGCTATTTTCGCCAATGCACCGGCATTTGGCGGGGATAGACTGTTCTGCTATACTAAAAACAAATAGAAACCAGCGTCTTCATGGAAACATAATTATAAAAATTAAGCTGTATATTTTAACCTGAAGGAGGTATTTATGATTAAACGAAAACTAATTTTCAGATTCATCATGCGGATTTTTTTCCTGACACTGGGAGCATTGATTGCCGCCACCGGTCTGGAGTTGTTTCTTATCCCCAATAAACTCATCGATGGCGGCATCATTGGTATATCGATTTTGTCCAGTTATGTAAGCGGTTTGCCCCTGGCGTACTTCATGATCGGTTTGAACCTTCCATTTTTGATTCTGGGCTATTCCCATATCGGCAAAACGTTCACCTTTTCCACCCTTTATTCCGTATGTGCGCTTTCCTTCTTCACGACTCTTCTGACCCCCGTTCCGGCCTTCACCAAAGATCTGCTGCTGGTGGCAGTGTTCGGTGGTGTGGTTTTAGGAGTTGGCGTGGGCCTTATTCTGCGAGTGGGAGGGTCGTTGGACGGGACGGAGATCATTGCCCTTATTATCAGTCCCAAACTGTCTGTCTCGATCGGCGAAGTAATAATGGTCTTCAATATTTTCATCCTGGGCAGTGCCGGATTTATTTTTGGCTGGGAAAATGCCATGTATTCGATCATCGCCTATTTTATCGCCTACAAAACCATAGATCTGGTCATGGGTGGTTTGGAAGAATCCAAATCTGTGATCATTATTTCTGATCAATCGGTTGAAATATCCAATGCCATCCTAAGCCGTCTGGGTCGCGGGGTAACTCATTTTTATGCCAAAGGCGGTTACACCGAAGAAGAAAAAGAAGTGCTCTTCTGTGTTGTATCCCGGCTGGAACTGGCCAAATTGAAAACCATCGTATTTGACTTTGACCCGCAGGCCTTCATGACCGTTGAAATCCTGCAGGATGTCCACGGTGGCAGATTCGATAAAAAAGCCATCCATGATCATATAATGCCGCATGCCAAGGCGAAGAATCAGCTCGATTAATTGTTTAATCGGTTGACTTTGCCCGAAATCTATTTTATAATTGCAAATGTCAATTGAACATTGAATCGATGATCCGGAGTAGTAGGCAGGTACACGCAGAGAGTTGCCGTTTGGTGGAAGGCAGCATTTCCTGACGAACTCGCCGGGGAGAATTGCAGGTGAAACTTATTAGCCTGCGACGGGACATCCGTTAAAGGTTCAAGTGGACAATTTTTGTGGGGCTATGGCGAAGTTGGGATCGCGCCTGAATGGCATTCAGGAGGCCGTGGGTTCGAGTCCCACTAGCTCCACCATATTTAAATTTTGTCAATCAGGGTGGTACCACGGGAAATCAGCTCTCGTCCCTTTCGGGGAGGAGAGTTTTTTGTATATACAATTTTATTGCTCAGAGCGGCAAGGAGGATATGATGGAGAAGAATTACCAGTTCGATTTAATTGAGGAGAAATGGCAGAAGCACTGGGAGGAAAATAATATTTTCAAGTCCTGCGAAAACGCTGATTTGCCCAAATATTATACGCTGGAGATGTTTCCCTACCCGTCCGGCAATCTGCATATGGGTCATGTGCGCAACTATGCCATTGGGGACGTCGTAGCCCGTTTTAAAAAGATGCGCGGGTTTAACATCCTGCATCCCATGGGCTTTGATTCTTTTGGCCTGCCGGCTGAAAACGCCGCCATCAAGCATGGTGTCCCTCCTGCTGAATGGACCTACGCCAATATCGAAAATATGAAAAAGCAGCTGAAAACCATGGGCATCAGCTATGATTGGGACCGTGAAGTGGCCACCTGCAAACCTGATTATTATAAATTCACTCAGTGGATGTTCCTGAAGCTTTATGAAAACGACCTGGCCTATAAAAAAAGCGCGGCGGTAAACTGGTGTCCTTCCTGCCAGACCGTACTTGCCAATGAGCAGGTGGTGGATGGAGCCTGTGAGCGCTGTGAAACCGTTGTGGAAAAGAAAAAACTCAGCCAATGGTTTTTCAAAATAACCGATTATGCCCAAAGACTGCTTGATAATCTGGAAGTGCTGCCGGGATGGCCGGAAAAGGTTAAAACCATGCAGCGCAACTGGATCGGACGCAGCGAAGGTTGTGAATTCGATCTGGCCATCGAAGGCCGGGAAGAAAAAATGACGGTTTTCACCACCCGTCCGGATACGGTATTTGGTGTAACTTATATGGTTCTGTCTCCCGAACATCCGCTGGTGGATGTCATTTCTGCCGGAACCGAACATGAGGCAGCGGTTAAAGAATTTGTCCATCGTATGCAGTTTATCAGCGATGTGACCCGCACTTCTACAGATACGGAAAAAGAAGGGGTCTTTACCGGGGCTTATGCCATCAACCCCATGAACAATGAAAAAATCCCCATCTGGATCGCCAACTACGTATTGATGGATTATGGTACCGGCGCAATCATGGCTGTTCCGGCGCATGATGAACGGGACTTCGATTTTGCCCGTAAATACAATATCCCCATCCGGGTTGTTATTAAAGGCGAAGATTCCCCTGCTGAGGGTGACCAGATGAAAGAAGCCTATACCGGTCCGGGAAAAATGGTCAACTCAGGAGATTATGACGGACTGGCCTATGAAGACGGCAAGAAAAAAATCACCGCATATATGGAATCCATTGGAATCGGCAAGGGTACCATTAACTTCCGTCTGCGTGACTGGCTGATCTCCCGCCAGCGCTACTGGGGCGCACCCATCCCCATTATTTATTGTGACGATTGCGGTCCATTGCCGGTACCTGAAAAAGATCTGCCGGTATTGCTGCCTGAAAACGTGGCTTTTAAACCCAGCGGCGAATCACCGCTGACCTATGTACAGAGTTTTTATGAAACCGTATGTCCCTGCTGCGGCAAGCCCGCCCGCCGGGAAACCGATACCATGGATACGTTTGTTTGTTCATCCTGGTATTTTGCCCGTTACTGTGATCCGCACAATACAGAACTGCCATTTGCCAAAGACAAAACCGATTACTGGATGGCGGTCGATCAATATATCGGCGGCGTTGAACATGCCATACTGCACTTGATGTATGCGCGCTTCTTCACCATGTTTTTACATGACATTAAAATGCTTTCCGTTGAGGAGCCCTTTACCAACCTGTTAACTCAGGGAATGGTTCTGAAAGACGGCAGTAAAATGTCAAAAACCAAAGGCAATGTAGTAAGTCCCGAAGAAATCATCAAAACTTACGGTGCTGATACGGCACGTCTTTTCATCCTCTTCGCTGCTCCTCCGGAAAGAGATCTGGAATGGAGCGACCAGGGCGTGGAAGGCTCTTATCGCTTCCTCAATCGCGTCTGGCGCATCGTAACCGAATGCATGGAGATGATTCAGGATGTGAATCTGCCGGAAACCTTTGCCGAACTTGATCCCGAGGCGCGGGAGTTAAGATACCGCACCCATGCAGCCATTAAAAAAGTGACCGAAGATATTGAAGAACGCTTTAACTTCAATACCGCCATCAGCGCCATCATGGAGTTAAGCAACAGTATCAACAGCTATCGCAATCAAGAGGAATTGGATCTGCCGGTCCTGAAAGAAGCAATTGAAGCGATGCTGCTGCTCCTAAGCCCGTTCTCACCGCATATAACCGAAGAGCTGTGGCAATATTGCGGTCATCAGGACAGCGTTTACAGCCAGTCCTGGCCAAAATGGGATGAAAGCGCTCTGGTCAAGGATGAAGTGGAAATCGCTCTGCAGGTTCTGGGCAAAGTCCGTGACAGAGTCATGGTCCCCAGCGAAATCAGTAATGAAGAGCTGGAAAAAATCGCTCTGGCCAATGAACGAGTCCAGGAATTCAGCCAGGGCAAACAAGTCGTAAAACTGATTGTAGTACCGGGCAAGCTGGTTAATGTGGTAGTTAAATAGAACGCACCGTCGTATCAACTTATAGAAGAGCAAGGCCTTCTGATCATAACAAGATCAGAAGGCTTTTTTTATTTTGGTCAAGTTAATTATAAATACTAAAAGTGATCTGCAAAATCATAATGGATTGAAAATAACCTTTGTGAAATTTCTTGTATTTTTTGGTAATGTGCAGGAAAATAAAGACAATAGTATCTTAATGCGATTTAAGAATCTAGAAAAGGGAAGAGATATTATGTATAAATACTTTATTCGACCTTTTAAAAAAATCATAATATTATATTCAATTGCTGCTCTCGGGATAGCAGCTGATATAGCCCAATTAACAAGTTTTCATGTTACACCGGGACGTTCATAGCGTAACACACTAAACATATTAACTTGAACACCTGAACCATCTGGTCAAGGCCTTCTAATTTCATTTCCCTTCTTTTTTCAGGGCCTGGGCCAGCTCTTCCATTTCCTGCCGGGCCAGATCGTCGCGTCCGGCTTGGGCTTCCATATGATGCTGCACTTCGTGCAGCACGGTATCAATGATTTCCTCTTTCCAGACTTCCAGGGGGTCATCGCTTAAAAGGGCAACAAAGGAACCGTAGTAAAAGACGATAAAGCATCCGCCCAAACCGTCTTCCACATATTCGCCCATGATGTAG
>JAGFXV010000400.1 GCA_017861475.1 Bacillota bacterium
GACGGCGTACGCTGGCCGACAAACGTTGAGGATCTCGGTAAACTGAAATCACCGTTCAAGTTAGGTGGTGGTTGTACCGCAGGTAACTCTTCACAAATGACCGATGGCGCGGCTTTTTGTATGGTCATGACAGCCGAAAAAGCAAAAGCGTTAAAATTGAAACCCATCGCCAAAATGACCCATTATGCAGTCGCCGGATGTATGGCGGAAGAAATGGGCGTTGGTCCGGCATACGCAATTCCCAAAGTTTTGAAGATGGCCGGTTTGACGCACAAAGACGTTGATGTTTTTGAAATCAACGAAGCCTTCGCCTCGCAGGCAATTTACTCCTGCCGCGAAATCGGCATTGAAGATCGTTATTGGGCGGGTGATATCAACCCCAACGGTGGCGCGATTGCTCTCGGTCATCCTCTGGGATGCACCGGCGCCAAATTGACGGCTCAACTGCTGCATGAATTGAAACGGCGTGGCGGCAAGCGTGGTATTGTTTCCATGTGTATCGGCGGCGGTATGGGCGCAGCCGGTCTATATGAAATGTTGTAGTTAGAAACCCCTCCAGCGCCAAGCTGAAAGCGTCGCTCGAACCCTTCCGCCAGTTATTTTATTGAATGGCGGAAGGGTCAGCGGCAACGCTTCTTTTCCAATTTAGTTCATCATTAAGTTAAGGCAAGTCTTTTTACTTGAAATGGGGGAAACTTTAAGCTATAGCAAACGGCACTTGGGCGGTTAACTCAGCGGGAGAGTGCTACCTTCACACGGTAGAAGTCACTGGTTCAATCCCAGTACCGCCTACCATGATATCAAGGGATTAACGACGGATCGTTAATCCCTTTTCTTTTATATTAAAAGTAAATCATTCATGATTATGATTATTATCCTTTTGTGGACAAAGGTTTAAATTTGCTATATAAATTTCCAACCGGAGGCTTTCAAGATGTTTAAAAACAAAAAAGGGATTGTTGTAAAGCCTGCATACAATGGCGGCGCAGACACTGAAAATAACCTAGAGGAGGTCATGGCGCAGGAGATATGCAATCTGGTGATCCTCGCGAATGATGCGAATCATAATGACACACCGACCATTGCCTGGCACGTTACTCAAGATCAGGGTGCATGCATATGAAAAAAACCGAGAGAGGCTATGATACCATTCAATAAACGTTGCAGGTTTGGTTCTGGTAGATGAAATTGACTATCCTGAACAAGATAAGCATTAATCCCAGAAGACAGACCATCTTGGTTTATATCATTTTGACAGTGATTACGCTTGCTGTATTCTGGCCATTGAGTCAAAATAACTTTGTCAATATCGATGATCCGGTTTATGTCACAGAGAATATCCATATTCAGTCGGGAATCACGCTGCAGGGGGTTCGTTGGGCATTCAGTACAATCTCTGCGGGATTCTGGCACCCGCTGACCTGGCTGTCCTTGATGTTCGATTATCAGCTTTATGGCCTGAATGCTGGCGGCTATCACCTGACCAACCTTATCTTGCACATCCTGAGCACTCTAATGTTGTTCTGGCTTTTTAACCGTATGACAGGGTCAATCTGGCGCAGTGCTTTTATTGCGACTTTTTTTGCGCTTCACCCGCTTCGCGTGGAATCGGTTGCCTGGATCGCTGAGCGTAAAGATGTTTTGAGCGCATTTTTCTGGATGCTGACATTGTGTCTTTATGTTTATTATACAGAAAAACCAATTATCAGGAGGTATCTGCTTGTTTTATTGAGCTTTGCCTTCGGGCTTATGAGTAAGTCTATGGTGGTCACTCTTCCCATTGTTATGATTCTTCTCGATTATTGGCCACTGGGCCGTTTTCAGCTCCGTGACTCGAAATTATCAGAAACAGGAATTTCTGGAATAATTCCACTATGGCAGTTGAAAGAAAAGATAACTTTATTTATTTTGTCTGCGTTTTTTTCTATAATGACAATGCATGCTAAGCTGCCTGCAACACATATTCCCCTGGATTTCCGGATCGCCAATGCGCCTGTTTCTTTTGTAACTTATCTGGAAAAAACATTTTGGCCCCATGATCTCGCTGTTTTCTATCCTTTTTCATATCAACTTCCTGTCTGGCAGGTTTTGGGTGCCTCTGTGCTGATTCTTTTTATAAGTTCTGCCGTCATTGTAGTGATGAAACGTTTTCCGTATCTCTTTGTCGGATGGCTCTGGTATTTAATAACTATTTTGCCGGTTATCGGGATTATTCAAGTTGGCGAATTCGCAAGGGCCGACCGATTTACATATCTGCCCTCTATTGGCATTGCCTTGATGCTGGCTTGGAGTATACCACGTATGTTTCAAAATGCGGGTATGCGCAGTAAAGTTTTATTTCCTGCAGGGACTGCTGTTCTGGTTATCCTAGCAGTTTTAACATGGCAGCAATGTGGTTACTGGAAAGATAGTATCGAGCTTTTTAATCATACATTGCTTGTAACAAAGGATAACGATCTGGCACATAACAATCTTGCCACTGCGCTGGTTGAAAGAGGCAAGAACGAAGAGGCTGTTTACCACTATAATAAGGTTATCCACCTGAAACAAAATAACGCGGTGGCCTATTTCAACAGAGGTACTGCTTTCTATAATCTAGGTCGTTATCAAATGGCCATTCAAGACTATAAGAGAGCCATCCGACTGAAACCGGATTATGTTGGGGCTTACAACAACCGAGGGGG
>JAGFXV010000066.1 GCA_017861475.1 Bacillota bacterium
TCTATTATAGGCCACATGGCTGATAATTTGCCAACGCCTGTACTGATCTTCTTCATTTCCAAAAGTATACTTTTGGCCCATATTTCTTTCGCCTCCTCTTTATTAAAATAAGAACATAGCAAAGGCAATTGCAAAAGATATTTCAAGTTATTGGATTTAATAAAAATTAAAAGAAAGAGGGAAAGAAATATGTCTAATGTAGTTTTTTATCGCTGTGAAAGATGCGGCAACATAGTAGCTTTAGTTAAAAATGGCGGAGGAAAGCTGGCTTGCTGCGGTCAGCCCATGACCAAACTTGAAGCAAATACGACCGATGCGGCTGTAGAGAAGCATGTTCCGGTGGTATCCAAAGAAGGTGAAAAAACCATCGTTAACGTCGGCTCTGTCCCCCACCCCATGGTAAAAGAGCACTATATTGAGTGGATTGCACTGCTCGCCGGCGACAAAATGGAATTGCAATTCCTGCAGCCCGATCAGGAACCGAAAGCAGAATTCGCCGGGATAAGCTCCGGTACTGCCTATGCATTCTGCAATCTGCACGGCCTCTGGAAAGCCGATTTCTAAAAGGTAACGAGAGATCCGGCACCGTTGCGGACCGGATCTCTCTTGTAGGGTAAATGTAACGGTACTATGTCCGATTAGTATTTAAATATTATGAATTGAGGTGTTGATAATGGAAATGAAAGGCAGTAAAACCGAACAAAATTTATGGACTGCATTTGCAGGTGAATCGCAAGCCAGAAATAAATATTCATATTTCGCTTCCACCGCAAAAAAAGAAGGCTATGAACAGATTGGCGAGATATTCCAACTAACCGCTGACAACGAAAAAGAGCATGCCAAACTCTGGTTCAAACTCTTAAACGGTATCGGCAATACGTCTGAAAACCTGAAAGCTGCCGCCGAGGGTGAACATTATGAATGGACCGATATGTATAAAGATTTTGCCAAAGAAGCAGAACAAGAGGGTTTTGCCGATATCGCCGGATTATTCAGCATGGTGGCGGAAATTGAGAAACATCACGAAGAAAGGTATCTTGCTCTGTTAAAGAATATTGAAGACGGCAAGGTCTTCAGGAAAACCGGGAAGAAGATATGGATGTGCCGTAACTGCGGACATATTTATATAGGTGAGAATGCTCCGCATAATTGCCCGGTATGCTCGCATCCCCAGTCATATTTTGAACTTGAGGCAACCAATTGGTAATTTGCAGAAGAGCCCATTTTAAAATCTCCCAAACCATAACCCCCTCCCATTCCCTCATTCCTCCCCGGTTATTGTAACCATAATAACCGGGGTTTAAATATGCCCATTACGGAAATATTAAGCGCTGAAAAGTAAGGCCCTGTTTTGTTTTTGATTGGGCAGGTTATTTGAGTTTGCAGATCTCACTGTCAACATCTGCAATAAACTCATCCCATGTCTTGCCGTAGGCGGCAAAGTAGCCATAAGGATCGGTATGATTGGTTTCGGTAGGATACATCTTTGCAATACCGTTATGGCTGAATATATTGTCATTGGTATTCCAACCGTATTTGACACAGGTCTTCGCACAATACCAAACAGCCCGGTTCCAGACTTCCTGAAATTTGTTGTCCCGGTCGGGATCGTTGGCGGCTGGTTCGCACATTTCAAAACTAAGGAATTCATGGTTTGCTGTCGGTCCCGCATGCCAGGCAATTTCATTTTCCGGAATCAATTCAATAATGGAATTCCAATCAATCACTGCATGGGTACTGGCTTGCGCGTTGACATGGTTATTAAAATAATTATGTATATCATCAGCTGTAGCTCCGGGGTCAGCCGTTGCATGAACAACCTGTCCGACAGGATCTAATGGTGTTCCCGGTCTGTTGTTGACGATATATTCTTCAATCACAGGATATTCATTCACCGTGTTTATCGTAATGGTATTGTCGTCTTCATCCCAGTTAACCGTACCGCCAAAGACCTCGCCCACAAACCGCAGGGGTGCAAGCGTACGATCGTTAACTATTTTAGCGGTAGTATCCAGAGGGTAAACAACCCCATTGACGGTGGGGCTGGTTGAATTCAAGGGCACTACCACTGTCTTGTCTCCTTTGACAGCAGTAACCGTACGGGTTGCCTGATCCCATTCCACAGTAGCTCCCATGGCCTCAAAAATCGCGCGCAACGGTACCAGGGTTCGTCCGTTTTCAATAACCGGAGGAACATCAAAATTCAGTATTGAACCATTGAGCAAAACCTGGGGAGGAAGAGTTGTTGCTGCAGTTGTACCTGAGTCCGAAGAAACTGTGGTTGATGCTGCCGGGGATTGGTCAACGGTTATAAGCGGGCCGCTTACCCAACCAGTCAGATTTCCAAATTGAATCTGCATCCAATCGTCTTGCGTTTGAAGAAGCTGTACCTGGGTATTTACCAATAAAGTTCCAACCACGCTATAACTCACGCCGGGTCCGGAACGCACATTGACAACACTGCCATTAATTATCCCGCTGTTTGCAGCCCAAGCTGAATCTGCCAGAACTAAATTCCCGATAAAAGCTATAGCATAAATGATAAATATGAAATGTCTGAAATACCTGCTGATAAAACGCATTTTAAAAATAATTCTCCGTTAAATACTCATAATTTACTACAATATTTTCGACATATATCTTACATACTAATAATATTTTCAAAACTGACAACACTTGCTCCGATAAATCAAGATATATTTCCTATTATAATAAGGTAATGGAGAGTAATAACACCATGTTAAATAATGCCGGCTAATAAACAACCATGATATGGTTGTTCAAACACCCACCGAATCTGAACTGATCTTTTATGGTAATAGAAAGTATTACAGGAAATCCTTTCAAAATTATAAATATTTATAAACGTATTTATTTTCAAAAAATTAGAGGAAATATTCGTCGAATAAAGAAGTAAAATAAAGATAGAAGGATTAGTTGTAATGGTGAAGAGAAGAGGAGGTAACGTTCATGTCTGTTTATGAAACCCAATTCTGGAAGAAATCCTACCATTGGAGAACCAAGTTGGACCAGATCATCCCCAAAACTCCCGCGTATTACATTCTACGTGACCACAGCATGTTTTATCCTGACAAAGCGGCCACCTGGTTTTATGGAGCCGAAATCACCTTTGACGAACTGTATCTCAAGTGTACCCGACTGGCCAATGTGCTTGTCGAAAATGGAATTAAAAAAGGTGACCGGGTTGGGCTTCTGATGCCAAACTGCCCGCAGTTTGTAATTTCATACTGGGCAGTTTTGATGGCGGGCGCAATTGTGGTCAACATGAACCCTTTGTATACTACAGATGAACTCAGGCACCTGTTTGACGATTCCGGTATAACAGGGCTTATAACATATGATGCAACCATCCCGGTGATCAAACCACTCTGCAAGGAATTTAATGTTCCCACTGTTATCGTTACCAAACTTACCGATTTCATGCCGATCGGCAAAGTGAGCACGCCTGAAGAACTCGGTTTGGAGCCAGGCTGGCTTCATTTTTCACAGATCCTTGATACCACTGAACGGTTTGCTCCCCCTCTCGTTGAAATCGATGGCGATGATCCCGCTGTCATTCAATACACCGGAGGAACGACTGGCCTTCCCAAAGGAGCGATCCTGACGCAATATAATCTGACCGCTGTGGCGATGACTTTATACCAGTGGACGGTTGACAAGACCGAACGCACACCAGTTGAAAACCGCCGGGTTTTCTGCACCATCCCGTTCTTCCATGTATACGGAGAAAGCTGCTGTATCTGCTGGGCGACGTTTGCCAACGCGACGATGGTAATTCTGCCACGTTTCGATGTTGACGAGGTGTTCAACACGATCAACAGTTTTGACACCTTCCTTTATTGGCCTGCGGTCCCGACAATGATCCAGGCGCTCTTTTACCATCCGCGTGTAAAAGAAGTCAATTGGCACAGAAAATTTGCTTATGCTGGATCGGGAGCAGCCCCGGCTTCTGAAGCATTGATCAAGAGATGCCGGCAGTATGACTTTAATTTCTATGAAGGCTTTGGCATGAGTGAAACCGCAGCCACAGGCATAAGTACCCCAACCTGTAAACTGAAACCAATGAGTATTGGCATTCCCTTCCCTAATGTAGACATTCGGCTGGTTGATGATGACGAGAATGATGTTCCGTTGGGAGAACCCGGTGAAATCTGGCTGAAAAGCCCTTCTGTTATGAAGGGATATTGGAATAATCCGGAAGCGACTGCCAATTCTCTCACCGAGGATGGTTGGCTGAAAACCGGTGATATCGCCTATATGGATGAAGACGGCTATATATTTATCGTAGACCGCACCAAAGACATCATTATCACTGGCGGCTTTAATGTCTATCCCCGGGAAGTTGACGAAGTCCTGATAAAACATCCCAAGGTGGCAGATGTTATCACCATAGGCATTCCCGACGAATACCGCGGCGAAGCCGTCAAGTCATTTGTCCAGTTGGATTCGGACCAACAAGCAACTGAAGAAGAACTGATCGCATTTTGCCGGGAGCACCTTACCCCCTACAAGGTTCCGAGGACGATCGAATTCCGTTCGGAGTTGCCTCGCACCAACACCGGCAAGGCTCTCCGCCGCGTCCTGCGTGAAGAGGAAATGAAAAAAGGGAAATAAGCATTTACAGATAAAATATATTGATTTACTCGCAAAGAAAACCTCCCGATAAGGGAGGTTTTCTTTGCAGGTACAAATAAGTCCTTTCTACTCTTCCTCTACGAAATAGGTCATCCGGCATTCATCATCCCCGGCCGCCAGGGTCTTTTCGATCCGCAGGCCAAGTTTTTCTTCTCCGGTAAGGATTTTCAGCATTTCCACATCCATGGACATCAAGGCTTCACAGATCTTATAATCTGTGTTTTCCAGACCGAAGGGACAGAAGGTTCCGGTTACCTGCGCTGTTTTCCCTGTGACACAGACATCTGACGGCATTCCTCCGTCATTGCACATTTTTATAAAAGATATCATTGCCGATTCAAATCCTTCCGGTTTCCATTTTTTCTTCAGTCCGCTGCCTATTTCACGGCCGTATTCTCCGTATGTTTCCACAAAGATTGGCAGAACCGCTTCCCCCAACTGTTCGTAGAGGGAAGCGCATAATTTCCCGTGCAATGATTGCATATTGATTCTTCTTTTTCCGCCTGACATTTTTTTATTCTCTCCTTTCTTCTAAAATTCTATTTCCCTGGCCTGGGCCGGTTTTAATAACAAGGTCTTATAACTCAGGCTGACTGTTTTCGAGCCTCTTGCTTACATATTTCTCCAATAATAACCCGATTCCTGCATTTGGGAGCAAAGACAAGGACCTGACCTGTTGCTTTACCGGCAACGGATCAGGTCCAATGTTATCCTGTCTTCACAAATTCAAACATTTATTGGTTTATATAATCAAGAGCCAAGTCTCTTACCTAAAAAAAGATGAGGCACAGTTAAGGGATTACACCCAACTGTTTTCCTCACCTTTAATTATCGTGTAAAGAGTTTTTAAATTTTGATTTTACATTGTAGAGCAGCAGACAACTGCATTTGGGGGAGACGTTTAAATAATAATCATTTGGTGAAAACTCTTGCTGCTCTTTTTGTTTTCTCTTTAACTGACACCTTTGTATTTTTTATTTGTCATCAAAATCCAAGCACAGATGATAGCAATTATCGATAGGATCAGATTAAACCACATGGAGGCCGCAAAGGCTGACACTGGATAAGGCTGAACGCCTTTGGAAACGCTCTCGATGATTAAACCCCAAATCTGCTGGCCCAAGCCGGCAGCGATAACCCACACGAAGGTATTTAAAAATCCCATCGCTGTTCCCAGGTATGAAACCGGAAATGCTTCCCGGCAGAAGATAAAGGTAGTTGAAATAACAAACATCTGTAATCCGCCCAACAGGAAATTGAATAATTTCAGCTCAGTCACACTGATCGTGCCGGGTTGCGTCATCATCCAGATCCAGTTCAATGCAATTAAAACAACTCCAAAAAACATGGTTTTCCTGGAGCCCAGTACTTTAACAGCCGCGCCGCTGGTGAAACATCCAACTACAATGCCCCATGCATAAAACTGCATGATGCTTCCGATCATAGGTTTTTCAAAACCAAATACATTGGCCAGATAAACGCCTTCCCACATGCCGCCAAAACATTGTGCATGAGAATTTCCGCCCAGTGACAGTAAAAATACTAACCAAAGCAACGGGCTTTTTAATACAACGCCCAAGCCAGCTTTCTCGGTTGAAGCTTCTTCAGTCTTGGTTTCTGCTACGATTCCTGCCAGCTCGTCAGGTGACAACAAGCCTTTGTCCGCTGGTTTATCTCTTAGTACTATAAAGGCAATGACAGCTAGTATAAAACTGAAAATAGCCACATATACCATTGCCGGACGCCAGCCTGAGACGCTCATAAATTTAGCCAGGGGAGCTGTTCCAAGTACGCTTCCCAGAGAACCAATCCCCATGAAAAGACCCCAGAGTACAGGATACTGGGCACTGGTAAACCAGGCTGAAGTAATTTTAGCTCCGCCAATCAGAAAACCTGAAACTGCCAGAGCTAATAAAATACGACCGATTACCAGAACTGTGAAATTATCTGCTGCGCTGAAAACCAGCCCACCAATACCACATAAGATAAGAATAGCGGTTAACCCCTTGCGGGCACCTATTTTATCCAATGTAGTTCCAACGGGTGCTTGTGCTATCGCATATACCCAGGTAAAAGCAAGTCCCATGAAACCAAAAGTTACAGCAGAAAGTTTGAGATCAGCCATTAAATCCGGGCCCATAATAGCTGGCGTCATCCGGTGAAACATCGTTAGCATATATGCCAGTATTACAATAATATACATAGGCCATTGCAATAATCTTAGACGGCTGCGCATTTTATCTTTATCAATAGTATTCAATCAATCCATCTCCTCACTATTTATTAATGCCTCTTTACACAACTTGTTTTTTGGGGAGAGAAGATTCGCCATTTTTTATTAATGACGAACCTTCGATGCGTATTTACAATTAATTGCTGCTAAGCTTTGCGTTTGGCAGGATCGCCTGAACCGGGTTTTCCATTAAAGCCGCAGTTCGCGCATACTTTATTGCTGATTGGCTGCGGCACCCCACATTCCGGGCAATCTACTGTATCTTCCGGCATTTCTCCGCCACATTTTTTGCATACTTTGGCATCAGGTTTGTTGAATTGGCCGCATGCCGGGCATTTATGCATTAACTTGTTTAATTCCGGGGGTCTAAAACACATTTCAATTTCCTCCTTAAATTTTTTTAAAAAAACCGATTTATAATTCCCACCCTATTAAATTTATTTGGAGAAGAGAACCATGGTCGCTTTGGTCATCTTTTTGGCAAGTTCCTCAACCGGGCCAAACTCCATGATACCGCTCTGGCAATGGTGAACGCAG
>JAGFXV010000401.1 GCA_017861475.1 Bacillota bacterium
AGCGAAGTCGGGAGAAAAGGTTTTTTTTGATTGTTCCTTTACAAGAATTTATAAAGATGGAGCAGTGGTCGGTGCTCAGGGTACAGCAGTCGATATTACTGAGCGTAAAATGGCTGAAATGGCCCTGAAAAAGAGCGAGGAGCGTTATCGCAGCGTCTTTGAGAATGCAGGCCTCCCCTTAGTGATCATGGAAAATTCCCTGCTGATCTTCATGGTCAATGAACGGTTTGTGGAGATGTCAGGGTATGGAAAAGATGAAATAGAAAGCCTGATGAAATTCACTGATTTTATCGCCTCGGGAGATCGTGATGCCCTCATGGAGTGCTTTTCCCGTCGCAAGGGAGACAAGCCTGTTGAATATGAATGCCAAATCGCCCACCGCAACGGGAAACGGTTCGACGTCCTGATCCGACTGGGGCACATCCCCGGAGCAGATCAATTCATTGCCTCTTTTACGGATATCACATCCCGGAAACAGGCGGAGGTTGCCCTGCTGGAAAACCAGGAACACCTCCAGAAAGAGAACATCCGTCTCCGTTCGTCCATCAGGGAACGCTACCGATTTTGTGACATTATCGGCAAGAGCCAAGTCATGCAGGAGGTTTACGAATTTATTCTCCAGGCGGCCGCGACCCAGGCAAATGTCATTATTTATGGAGAATCGGGAACGGGAAAAGAGCTGGTAGCCAAAGCGATTCATGAAACGAGCGACAGAAATAGAAATGGTTTTGTCACTGTCCATTGCGGGGCTATTCCGGAAACGCTCATGGAAAGCGAGTTTTTTGGTTACAAAAAAGGTGCTTTTACAGGCGCCAGCATGGACAAACGTGGCTATCTCGATGAGGCCGATGGCGGGACCCTGTTTCTCGACGAGGTAGGAGAAATCGGTATGAACATGCAGGTAAAACTTCTGCGGGCCATTTCCGGCGGCGGGTATACGCCTGTGGGCAGCAATACGATAAAGAATACGGATGTCCGGATTATTGCGGCCACGAACCGGAACCTACGGGATCTGGTCAAGCGGGGAGTCATGCGGGAGGATTTCTTTTACCGGATACATATCCTTCCCATTTATCTTCCCCCGCTGCGGGAAAGAAAGGAGGACCTGCCTCTTCTTATCGATTACTTCCTGCAGCTTCATGATAAAAATCATCCCCCGCTGCCTGGAAATATCGCCGAAGCCTTGCTTAACTACGATTGGCCGGGGAATATCAGAGAACTTCAGAATGTACTGCACCGTTATCTGACATTAAAAAGACTGGATTTTGCGGGTGGGCCTACAATTCGGCTGACTAGACTGGAAGGAAAACCGCAGAAAGACGGAGATTTGATCAGCAGAAGCTTCACCGCAAACACCTTTACCGGCGGCCAAGCGCAACCGGCTCAGGATCATGATAGCATGCAGTCAAAGGAATCCACTATGACCCTGGAATCCATTGAAAGAGATCATATTATGAGGACACTGTCGGAACATAATTGGCATCGCGGTCAAACCGCTTCGGCCCTGGGAATCAACCGCAAGACCCTCTTCCTAAAAATGCAAAAATTCGGGCTGGATCATTCCTAATTGTATCAATATGCCCTAATTTGAGGCAATATTACTAAATTCAGTAATTATTTAATAATAAACATGATTAGTAAAATACGGTTTATTTATGGGGCACATTGCCTCACGAAGTGTGATTTGTTTTTTTGAGATAATATAATTTCATCTTATATTTTAAATGTTTATAACTTATTCTGGTTTTTAGTTGAATGCTGGCATATTAAATGCTGTTCTTTTAAACATTTTATATTTTACAATAATAGAAAAAGTGTTTGGTTTTGTAATGAAGCGTTAAATATTGTAAAAACAAATCAAAAGAAATGGGGAGGGAAGGCAAAAATGAAAAGATTTAAAGCATCGTTATCTGTTCGTGTCGTTGTCATCGTATTGGTTCTTGCAGTGAGTTCAGCTTGCGGTTTAATTACGAAACCGTGGATACGGTCCGCCACTATGAATGATGTGGTGAACATAGGAGATTCTATATTCGCCCTGTCCGGTAAGATTCATGATAATTTGACAGCAAAAGCCGGGAAATCTTTCCGTAATTATTGCTTTTCGGGAGCCTATTTATCAGGGACCAGTATGATTACATCTAATTCTGTTGTCGTACAATATGGTATAGCAAAAAGTGATAACAGCAATATCAAGACTATTATCATGGACGGCGGAGGCAACGAAGTTTTAATACCGGCCAACTTCTTTGATCCCGATCATTGCAAATCATCAACGCTTACCAGTTCCTGTAAAGCCGTTATAGATGATGCATATGTCGATGCGGTAGACCTGCTAAATCAGATGGGTAGAGACGGTGTGAAAAACATCATCTGGCAGGGTTATTATCATGTAAAAAACGGTCTCTTTGCGAGCACTTCATTAAATCCGGCCGTGGATTATGGTAATACAAGACTTTCCCAGGCAGTTACCAACGCGACGGCCGTCAACAATTATCGTGTCTTTATTAATCCGGTGTCGTCTATTGTCAATTCAGACATTATCATCGATGGCGTTCATCCTAGTACTTCAGGTTCAACGAAGCTTGCAAACCTGATCTGGCCCAAACTGCAGCCTCTTCTTTAATTATATAGATATTGTAGTAAGATTACAAAGGATCACGGGAACTTTTTA
>JAGFXV010000067.1 GCA_017861475.1 Bacillota bacterium
GCCAGCAGTCCCATGGCTACTTTAAAGCCGTCGTTTTTTTGTCCCAAAAAGGTTTCCTTGGGCACTTTGCAATCTTCAAAGTACAATTCCACGGTAGGTGAACCGTTCATGCCCATTTTCTGCACCGGCTTGCTCATGGTAAAGCCGGGGGTATCTTTTTCAATGATCAGACAGGTGATCCCTTTGCCGGGGCCCTGGGTCGGATCAGTTTTTACGAAGGTGCAGTAGGTGGTGGCAATCCCGCCGTTGGTGATAAAGATCTTGCTGCCGTTGATGAGGAAATGATCGCCTTTGTCTTCTGCCTTGCATCTGATGGAAGCAGCATCTGATCCGGCATTGGGTTCGGTCAAGGCATAAGCTCCAACGATTTCTCCGGAGGCCAGGGATTTCAGATATTTTTCTTTGACCCGCTGGCTCCCGTAGAGGTAGGTGCTCATGCAGCCCAGGCCGGTATGAACGCTCATAATAACGGCAGTGGAGGCGCAGACTTTGGCCAGCTCTTCCACAAAAATGGCAAAATCAAGGTACGTGCCACTGCCGCCGCCCCATTCTTCCGGAATAGGAATGCCGGTTAACCCAAGGGAAGC
Source organism: Bacillota bacterium (assembly GCA_017861475.1). Classification (GTDB taxonomy): domain Bacteria; phylum Bacillota; class Syntrophomonadia; order Syntrophomonadales; family Syntrophomonadaceae; genus Syntrophomonas_B. The sequence goes on from JAGFXV010000067.1 coordinate 588, forward strand.
CATCTTTTTAAAAGTCTCCATGGGGAATTGATGGGTACGGTCGGTTTCCGCCGCGATCGGCTCAATTTCGTTTTGCACAAATTTACGAATCATGTCACGCATCATGAGTGATTCGTCACCAAGCTTAAAATACATCCGTTTCACTCCTTTCCATGCTCATCAGGCACCTTGAAAATTGGCCTTGCGCTTTTCAACAAAGGCTTTCATGCCCTCTTTTTGATCTTCGGATGCAAAGCAAAGGCCAAAAAGGTCAGCTTCGATACTCATAGCCCGGTCGATGTCGGTTTGTAGTCCTTCATTTACGGCCACTTTACAAAAGCGCACCGCAATTTGCCCGCGGAAACAGATTTTGCGGGCCATGTTTTGCACATAAGCCAGCAACTGATCAGCTGCTGCCACATGGTTTACCAGACCAATGCGCAGTGCTTCAAAGGCGTCGATCGTATCCCCGGTAAACAGCAGTTCTTTCGCCATTCCCGAGCCAACCAGCCGCGGCAGCCGCTGGGTCCCGCCAAATCCCGGCGTTACGCCCAGTCCCACCTCCGGCTGTCCGAATTTGCTGTTTTCCGAGCAGACCCGGAAATCACAGGCCATGGCCAGCTCCAGCCCTCCGCCCAGAGCAAAACCGTTAATGGCTGCGATCACCGGTTTGGGCAGCGTTTCGATAATGCGAAAAACTTCCTGGCCCAGCATACCGAACTCACGCCCCTGCAGCGCATTGATATTCATCATGTAAGTGATGTCAGCACCGGCCACAAAGGATTTTTCTCCCGCTCCGGTAACCACCAGCACCATTACTTCGTCATCCGCGGCAGCCTTCTCCACCGCCATCTTAATTTCCAGCAGGGTATCAATATTAAGTGCATTTAAGGCCTTGGGCCGGTTGACGGTAATCAACGCCACACCGTCTTCTTTTTCATACAAGAGATTTTGAAATTCCATATTGAATCAGCTCCCTTACGGTTCGACCTTAATCAGCATGGAGTCTCCCTGGGCCTGCCCGGAACAGATGCCGCAAATCCCCAATCCGCCCCCGCGGCGTTTTAGTTCATAGGCCAGGGTCATGGCAATCCGCGCGCCGGTTGCCCCGATGGGATGCCCGAAGGCAATGGCGCTGCCGTTGGGATTGACCCGCGTATACATATCCTCTTCGCTCATTCCCAGAATGCCTTTGGCGCTGACCAGAACCACCGCTGCAAATGCTTCATTGATCTCTATCACTTTCATGTCTTCCAGACGGTATCCGGTCTGCTCCAGGTTTTTCTTGATCGACAGTCCCGGTACGGTGGCGATATATTTGGGATCCTGGGAAACTTCCGCATAGCCCAGAATCGTCCACAAAGGTTTCAGGCCCAGTTCATCCGCTTTTTCCCGTGACATTAAAACCACCGCATCGCCGCCATCATTGGTTCCGGGTGCGTTGCCGGCGGTTACTGATCCGCTCGGGTCAAATACCGGCGGCAGTTTGGCCAGTGATTCCATAGTTGTTCCCGGGCGCGGGGCTTCGTCGGTATCAAAAATGCTGACCTTGCCGCCTTTGCCTTTGATTTCAACCGGAATAATCTCTTCCTGCAGCCATCCGTTTTTCATGGCGCGTTCGGCATTTTGCTGGCTGTGTACGGCCCAGCGATCCTGTTCCTCCCGGCTGATTCCAAACTCCTTCGAGGTTTCCGAACCATGAATGGCCATATGCCGGTCATAGGTCGCGCACCACAAGCCATCGTAAACCATCAGATCGGTTACATTGCGGTAAGGAACCCCCATGCGTGCCCCCCAGCGCAAATCGGTTATGGCATACGGACAATTGGACATGCTCTCCATTCCGCCGGCGACACATATATCCGCCCGGCCGGCCTGAATCATCATGCAGGCCAAATCGATGGTTTTAATGCCGGAAGAACAGACCTTGTTGATTGAAATGGCCGGAACCGTATCAGGCAAACCAGCCTTCAGCGCTGCCTGACGGGCGGGGACCTGACCGCAGCCAGCCGGAACCACCTGCCCCATAAAAACGTAATCGACCTCTTCCGGTTTAACGGCAGCCCGGCGCAAGGCTTCCTTGATGGCAATGGCCCCCAGTTCGACCGCCGTAAATGATTTCAGACTGCCGCCGAATACCCCGATCGGTGTTCTGCAGGCGGATACTGCGACAACTTCTCTCATAACAATCTCCTCCTTATAATTTTTTGGGTCTTAAAACAAATTGAGCCCCATCAGAATTAACTGACGGGGCTCGAGGCTCTCTAAACCATTATGCTTTTTTGGTTTGTATGGCCGCTTGCGGCTGCCGGATAGCGGATAAAACATTGATCGTATTGCAGCGCGGGCATTTTATTTCCAGGTACCGGCAGTCAGCATATTTTCCCAACAGCTTACGGCATGATTCACAGCGAAACTCCTGCATACTCCCCTCCCCTTCCGGATTTACCATTTTATCAGTGCAAGGAATATGCCATCTTTATATAATCTTCCTGAACCCGGTATCACGGTTACTTTTACAAATGTTATACAAGTGCCTGACGTAACAAACGTTGCAGTTTTGCCTGATTTATCTTTTACCCTCTGATGCAAAACGGCAAGGTTTTGTTGCAGCAATACAACGGTTGCATATCTTGTTGATTCAGACCGGGTTGATCATAAACCAGGCTGTTGCAGAAATACTTCCTGCATATCCTGACACTTGTTGCAGGATTATTTCTCTGCTGCGCATTTCCGGTTTTTAAGAAGCGTTTAACCTTTTCCAACCGTCTTATTTAACGATCGGACCGGGTAAGGATTCCTGCACTCCCCCTTTCAGCAAAAAAATCCCCGAAAGAATCTAATCTTCCGGGGCTCGATGGCTCCTCTGCCCGTTAAACTGATGCTGAAAATAAAATGGCGGATACATTTTTAACAAGCAAAATACATGCCAGTTATTTATTTTTCATGACCTGCTAGAAATCTTTATGGGTTGGATTGATACCGTATTTGGCAGCTTTGCGGACGACGGTGGATGCATTTACCTGTAATTTCCGGGCAATCTGCCGGGTGGTTTTATATTTGTCATAGGCCTTTTCAAGGATTTGCTTTTCAACCGATTCCATCGCTTCTTTGAGAGGCAGAATCTGGTTTACGATGATGGGAGTTGCCTCATCCCCAATCCCTGTACCCAGATAGGATGGAAGATCATCCAATTCTATCGTCTCCCGGGGGGTGATAACCATCAATCGCTCGATGATATTCTCCAGCTCGCGTACATTGCCGGGCCAGCGATGCTGCATGAATACTTCGATGACTTCGACAGCAATTTGCTTGTTCAGTTTATACTGGCGATTAAAGCGCTGCAGAAAATGCGCGGTCAAAGGAATGATATCTTCCTTGTGATCACGCAGCGGCGGAACTTCCACGGGGATGACATTTAAACGATAATACAGGTCTTCCCGGAATTGCTTTTGCGCCACCATTTTTTCCAGTTCTCTGTTAGTGGCAGCCAGGATACGCACATCAATTTTTGTGGGAGTGGATCCCCCAATACGCATAATTTCACGGCTCTGCAGAACCCGTAAGAGTTTTACCTGCAAGCCCAGGGGAAGATCTCCGATTTCATCCAGAAATAGTGTACCGGCATTGGCCAGTTCAAAATAACCCGCTTTTCCCTCCTTGCGGGCACCGGTAAAGGCTCCTGCTTCATAACCGAACAGTTCCGATTCCAAAAGATCGGATGGGATAGCTCCGCAGTTTACCTTGAGAAATGTTTTATCATGACGGGGGCTGTTTTTATGGATGGTTTCCGCAATCATTTCTTTACCCGTGCCGGATTCTCCGGTAATCAAAACGGTTGATTCAACCTGGGCCAGACGGATAACCATTTCAAGCAATTTACGCATCGGCTGGGAATGAATCACAAAGCGTTCGCAGCCTTTGTATTGCATGCGCAGGGTTTTAATTTCATTGGCGTAATGACGATTTAACCCTTCAACCTGCTCCAATTTCTGTTTGAGCCGATTCAATTCAGTGATATCGCGAACGTTGGACACAACTCTGATGATGTTGCCATTTTTATCGAATACCGGATTTCCGGTCGCCAGGGTGGTGTTGCCGGATTTGGTCTCCTGCATGATCGTGACCGGTTCACGCCTTTTTAAAACCAGCGAGCTCACTGATTCAGATATGATCTTCTCTTTTTCAATATCTCTGACATTGCGTCCCAGGAACTCGTCCGCATCAACCCCGGTAATCCGTTCGAATGCCTTGTTTAGCCTTAAAGTTACGCCTTTGCCGTCGGTTATATATAAACCATCAAAAGAAGATTCGATAATGGCATCAAGTTCCTCGTTGAGCTCCTTGACATAGTGAAGTTCGCGGCTGATATTTTCCAACTCCGATATATCCTGCAGCACAGCCACGGCACCGATTATTTCATGATTGTTCCTGATGGGCGAACGGTTGGAAATCAAATCACGCCCGTTCAGTCTGATCTTCTGCATGGGCTCTGCTCTGCCGGTACGCATGACATCCATGAGCCGGCTGGTAGGGAAAACGTCCATAATGTGTTTTCCTTTTACCTCCTGACCGGATACCCCTAAAAGGATCTCGGCAGCCCGGTTAAAAACCCGTATTTGTCCGGTTGTATCAACGGAAATGATCATATTGTGGGTTGACTGTATAATGCTTTCCATTTCATTCACGGTAATATGATAGGACTTGTAAAAAGCATTAGCGAGATCGGTACGCGTAACCATACCAACAACTTTTTCACCGGATGCCACAGGCAGACGGCCAATTCCGGGACGAATAACGCTTTCCACCATATCATCCGGATCTGCCATGCGAACATTGTGCGTCATCAGAATTCCGACATGATTATGAAGCCCGATTTTTTCAACGATACAACGATAAATATGGGTTTTGGTAAATAAACCGACGGGTTTGCCAGCCTTATTGACTACTACAGCGCCGTCAATCTCCCGGCGGAGAAATATTGCGGATGCTTCCTGAACTGTTGTACTGTCCGGCAAAACAACCGGATCGGAAGACATGATTTGCTTAATACGCATGGCCAAACCCCTCCTTGTCCTTCCTATAATCAGGTATATGCCGGAGGGACCCGATTTACCACCAGTATTGGTGCCTGGCACGAAGTTATTGCAATTATTAAGTTATTTGGAGCGAACAGGGGACGCACTCGTCCCCCCGCTTCCCTGTTACATGACACTATTTTATTTGGCGTAATCGAAAAATCCTTTTCCGCTCTTAACCCCCAGATGTCCTGCCCTGACTTTTTGTTTCAAGGCCAGGGAAGGTCTGAATTTGGGATCGCCAAATTCCTTGTAAAAATACTCGGTTACCATCAGCAGTACATCCAGGCCAACCATATCACATAAGGCTAAAGGCCCGATCGGCATATTGGCACCGAGTTTCATGGCTTCATCAATGGATTCAGCCGAAGCCACCCCTTCCTGATAAGCATGACAGGCATCGTTTAAGTAGGGTACCAAAAGGCGGTTCACAATGAATCCGGGAGCTTCTTTGGCCTCTATGGCGGTCTTGCCGATCGTTTTACAGGTCTCCATGGCAGTTTCCACAGTTGCTCTGCTGGTCTCAACGCCCGGTATGACTTCCACCAGTCTCATTACAGGAACGGGATTAAAGAAATGCATACCCACTACCTTGTCGGGTCTGCCGCTGGCAGCTGCAATTTCGGTTATGCTGAAACCGGAGGTATTACTGGCCAGAATCGTTGCGGGCGAACAAAGTTCCCCCAGTTCTTTAAAGACCCGTTTCTTTATATCAAGGTTCTCGATGATTACTTCGATAACCAGATCACAGTCTTTCAGGTCACTGTTGTTTGTACTGCCCGTGAGATTTTTACGGTAAGCAATTGCTTCCTCGCTGCTCAGCTTGCCTTTGGCGATCGATTTATCCCAGTTCCTCACCATGCCATTGAGTGCCTTGTCAACAAATTTCATATCAACATCAACCAGAATGACCTCCAGTCCGGCCTGGGCTCCGATCTGCGCAATCCCGGCACCCATGGTACCGGCGCCTAAAACCCCTAATTTAGTAATGCTCATTCAGAATACCTCCTTTTTTATTTTATAGGGCTTCAATGACAACCGCCATGGCCGGGCCTCCGCCGGCACACAGAGTGGCACATCCGAACTGTTTTTTGCTCCGTTGCATTTCATTCATCAGGGTGATCAGCAGCCTGACTCCGGTCATTCCTACCGGATGGCCCAAACTGACCCCCGAGCCCAGTACATTAATCTTATTCACGTCCACCTTGAGTTCACGGTTGCAGGCGATTACCTGGGCTGCAAAAGCTTCGTTCATTTCCCAGAGTTCAATATCGTCCATGCTCATCTTGGCAAACTTCAACACCCGGCGCACAGCGGGTACGACTCCAATGCCCATGATACTTGGATCAACCGAGGCTGAGGCGGTCGCCACGATCCGGGCCAGTGGTTTGAGGCCAAGTTCCTGGGCTTTGTCAGCCCCCATCAGAATCATGGCTGCGGCGCCGTCGTTAATGGCTGATGCATTGCCGGCGGTAATGATTCCGTCCTTTTTAAAAGCTGGTTTTAATTTGGCCAAACCTTCCATGCTGGCATTGGGGTTGGGATGCTCGTCGGTGTCAAACATGACGGTCCCTTTTTTCGTCTTGATCTCCACCGGCACGATTTCTTCCGCAAATTTACCTTCGGCAATCGCTTTGCAGGCCCGCTGATTACTCATCAATCCCCATTCGTCTGCTTCCTGGCGGGAGATCTTGTACATGTCAACCAGGTTCTCGGCGGTAACTCCGGCATGGTAGTTATAA
>JAGFXV010000402.1 GCA_017861475.1 Bacillota bacterium
TTTTTTTGGCAAAGCCGGGTGGGAGGGGGGGACGCCATGTTGACCGCCCTGCATACCGGACTGATGTGGAGTATAAAAGGACTGGCCATAACCTGCCTGGCCAATATCAGTTGCCTTAAGAAGGTGCAGTTATTGGTTGAACCTGATTACATGAGCGCCGATTTTAACAGTCAAATTGATTGTATATTAAAAATGCGAATCGTACATATTATCACCATAGCATTCTATTTAATAGTATGGAAAGTCAGGTGGTGGATAAATGGATTCGCAGCAAATACCCGGCAACAGCCGTCCTATTGAAGGACTTATGAAAACTGCTATGGAAAGCATTAAAGAAATGGTGGATGTCAATACCGTTGTGGGTGATGCAGTAGAAACCAATGACGGGACGGTTATTATCCCGGTTTCCCAAGTGGCTTGCGGCTTTGCTGCCGGCGGCGGTGAATATGAGTTTGACAATGGCAGCAAAGGCCAGGATATTCCCTTTGGGGGAGGCAGCGGTGCCGGTGTATCAGTAAAACCAGTAGGTTTTCTGGTGGTAAGAATGAATGATGTGCGTCTGCTTTCGGTAAACGGCAACAGCCTGGCAGAAAGAGTGGTTGATCTGGCACCGCAGTTTCTCAATAAAATCGAAGGGATGATGGACAGAAGAACCAGAAATGAAACGGATGAGACGATAGAACATTAAGCAAACATCCATGATACGTATAACAACCCGCTCGTAACGAGCAGTCAGACTGTCGATAAAGTTAAAATCGACAGAGCGAGCAAAAAAGGCGAAGAGCAAGGCATGCAAAAAAACCAGTGATTGAGGCGTACATATATACGCCGATTGAACGGACTTTTTGAATAACGCAGCTAATCGTCTTTTTTGTCGCTCTGACAGCCCGCATCAAGCGGGCTGTTCTAATTTTCTGCCCCTCATCATAACTTGCTTAAATAGGATTTAATCGTCAGGGGCAGGAGGTATCCGGTTGTTAAATATCATCTGGCTCTTGTTACTGGTCTCAGGCATAATCGTCGCGGCGCTGAACGGCAATATCGAAGTTGTTAGTCAGGCGGCGCTGGGAGCTGCGCGGGATGCGGTTGAGGTATGTTTTAACTTGATTGGTATTATGGCATTGTGGCTGGGGATTATGAAAATTGCTGAAAAGGGCGGGTTGATCCAGTTACTGGCGTATCTTTTAAATCCGCTGCTGAAGCGGCTGTTTCCATCTGTTCCTGCGGGTCATCCGGCCATGGGTGCCATCGTACTGAATCTGAGTGCCAATATGCTGGGATTGGGAAACGCCGCCACCCCCTTTGGCATGAAAGCCATGCAGGAAATGCAGAGGTTGAATGGCGGGAGTGATCAAGCCTCAGCAGCCATGTGCACTTTTCTGGCTTTAAATACATCCTGTATCACTCTGGTCCCGGCAACCATCATTGGGATCAGAGTTTCCTGCGGGTCGGTTGATCCAACTGAAATTGTGGGTGCATGTATCTTTGCGACCTGCTGTGCCAGTACTGTCGCTATATCTTTGGATTGGCTGCTTAGAAATTTGACTCGCCCGGAGAGGAGGAAGCAATGATACTGAAAATGCTTGATACCGTTTCTCGCTGGGCGATTCCTTTTTTGCTGTTGGCCATACCGGTCTACGGTTTTTTGAAACGATTGCCGGTGTATGAAACTTTTGTGGAAGGGGCGGAAGAAGGGTTTTATACGGCAGTAAAAATAATCCCTTTTCTCGTGGGGATGCTGGTGGCGATATCAGTCTTTCGTGCTTCCGGGGCGATGGATTATGCCATCCAGGCCATCATGCCTCTGATGCAAAAGCTGGGTGCTCCGGCAGAAGTGATGCCGTTAGCCTTAATGCGGCCGCTTTCAGGCAGTGGTGCACTGGGACTGGCTACAGAGTTGATCAAAATATATGGACCGGATTCCCTGATCGGAAGGATGGCTTCGGTTATGCAGGGAACCACGGATACGACTTTTTTTGTCCTCACCGTTTATTTTGGTTCTGTGGGGATAAAACGCTACCGTTATGCCTTGCTGACCGGACTGAGTGCAGATATTACAGGGTTGATTGCCTCCATATATGTATGTAATCTGTTATTTAATTAGCATGACTGGACTTGATCGTTCCATAAGGGTATAATTATTCAGAATTCTGGATTGTGAACGGAAAGAGCATAAGTTGCAGATGACATTACGAGAGGGGTGCCGGTTTTGAAAAGTGATATTGAAATTGCCCAGCAGGCAACCATGAAGCCAATATCAGAAATTGCCAGTTATATAGGTCTGGGCGATGATGATATAGAACTGTATGGGAAATACAAGGCGAAAGTTACCCTGGAGACCTGGGAAAAAATCAAGGACAAGCCCAATGGGAAGCTGGTATTGGTTACCGCTATAAACCCAACGCCTGCAGGAGAAGGTAAAACCACCACCACGGTTGGTCTGGGTATGGCGTTAAACCGTCTCGGACAAAAGGCCATCATTGCCCTGCGTGAGCCATCCCTGGGACCAAGTTTTGGCGTAAAAGGCGGTGCTGCAGGGGGAGGATATGCGCAGGTATTGCCCATGGAGGATATCAACCTTCATTTTACCGGAGATATTCACGCCGTAACTACCGCCCATAATTTGCTGGCTGCTTTGCTGGATAACCATATTCA
>JAGFXV010000068.1 GCA_017861475.1 Bacillota bacterium
TCTTTCCAAGGAAAGGTGGGCCGCTTCCCGCAAATACGTTTCCGCGCTGTCTCTTTGCAAGTGAAACTGCATCATGTGATTGGTCAACATTTTGGCAATCTTTTCGATAAGATCAAGGTCGGATGCTGCGATTGATTTGGCCTGACTGTGCAAGTGATTGATATGGGTCATACAAATTTCAAACAGGATATCCTCCTTGGCTTCAAAATAATAATAGACTGCCGGTTTGCTTATCCCGATCTCATAGGTTATATCATCGAGGCTGGCAGATATATAACCTTTTTCTCTGAATAACCGTGCTGCTACTGCTAGAATCTCGCTCCTTCGATCGATAATAATCAACCCCCTTCCAAGAATTTTTATTGATTAAAATTTTCCCGTCCTTGTATACAAATTATTAAATTGCTATACTTAACGTTAAGTAAGTATTGCTATATTTTACTTAACAGTAAGTAAATTTATTTTGTTTGTCAAGTATCATTTAGATAGGGTAATCATACTCATAAACAATAATTCAAAGATGCAGCGATATAATTTTTTATGGCTTGGCTCCAAATGTTTGGGATCAGTGGAGTTTCAAGTAAAACAACTTTTGACCCGAACTCCAGCAAGGAATATGTATAGGAAAGAAGGTGAAATAACAATTCCTGCGGCAGAACGAATTAAATTTTTTAGAGAATGAGGAGTGAAATGTTTATGGAAAAAATCTGGATGAAACATTGGCCCCCGGATATGGCAAAAGAAGTTGTATTAACCGAAGGAAAAATACCGATCTTTGAATATCTCAGGATAAATGCTAAACGCACTCCCGAAAAACCGGCCATAATAAATTATGGAAAAGAAATCTCTTACAAGGAATTGGATGAAGCATCAGATCAATTTGCCAACTACCTGCTGGATCTGGGTCTGGTAAAAGGTGACCGGGTAGGATTGTTCCTTGGCAACAGCCCGCAATACATCATTGCCCATTTCGGCATTCAAAAAATAGGTGGGATCGTATGTCCATGCTCCCCGCTTTTCAAAGAAATGGAACTCACATATGAAGTGAATGATGCCGGTATGAAATGCTTGGTAACGGTTGATTTATTCATGCCCATCGTAGCCAAGGCACTTCCCAATATGCCTTCTCTGTTACAGGTGGTTACCACCAATTTCCACGATTACCTACCTGCTGAACCTACTTTACCGCTGGTGGATTATATGCAGATCCCCAAACAAAAAATTGAGGGAACCATGGATTTCCTGGAGATCATGGCAAAATTCAGCAAGACTCCGCCTCAGGTTGAGATAGATATGGACAATGATATCGCCTTGTTCGAATACACTGGTGGTACCACCGGACTTCCCAAGGGTGCCATGCTAAGTCATTATGCCCATCTGTTCAAGCCCTCCGCTGCCTGTGATATAATGGGCATCGGTGTGGACAGCCGGGTTTTAACCACCATGCCGTATTTCAACATCGCAGGTATGTTGTTCCTGGTCGGGCCAGTATTGCGCGGCGCAACCAACGTACTGCTGACACAGTTCGATCCTCTGACTGTCCTGCAGGCGATTGATAAATACAAGGTCACGGAATGGTATAGTGCCGTTCCAATGAATCTCGCTGTAATGGCTCATCCTGAAGCGGGTAAATATGATATGAGCAGTCTGAAATTGAATATGACCACCTCTTTTGTAGTTGCTCTGGATGAAAAGATTTCGAAAAAATGGCAGGAATTCACCGGAGGCTGCCTGCTGCTGGAAGGTGCTTACGGTCTTAGCGAAACCCATACCCTGGATACATTCTGCCCCCGGCAGAAAATCAAATACGGCAGCATGGGCATTCCCAGCTATGACGAAGAGTTTAAAATCATGGACTTTGATAACAAAGACAGGGAACTTCCCATTGGCGAGGAAGGCGAAATCGTGCTGCGTAATCCCGGTTCCATGAAGGGCTACTGGAACAAACCTGAGGCTACCGCCAATACTCTGGTAGACGGTTGGGTATATACCGGAGATGTAGGACGTTTTGACGAAGATGGCTATCTGTACTGGCTGGGAAGAAGAAAGGAAATGATCAAAGTTTCCGGCTTCTCCGTATTCCCTGAAGAAGTTGAAGCTTTAATCAACCAGCATCCCGCAGTATTGGAAAATGCCGTTATTCCGATCCCCGATGCCAAAAAGGGCGAAGTAATCAAAACCTTCATCGTTCCCAAACCCGATTACAAAGATAAAATCACCGGTGAGGAAATTATCAGTTGGGCCAAAGACAGCATGTCATCCCACAAGGTGCCTGTATATGTTGAATTCAGAGACGAACTGCCCAAACAGGGCGTTAAGCTTTTACGCCGCATCCTCAGGGATGAGGAAGAAGCAAAAAATAAATAGCAAATATTGTTTTTAGTGTTATTATTCAATAAAAACAATATTCGAAACAACGGGAGGTTTTAATCATGGATACCCCAAAAAACATCCAGGATGCGGGAGATAATTCAGCAGCAAAAATTCGTCCGGAAATGGCTGATTTGATCAAACGGAACTCGTTTTTACTGGATGAAAACCGTCCTGAGGCTGTTGAGCGACGCCATCAAAAAAACCAGCGCACAACCCGGGAAAATATACAAGATCTCTGCGATGAGGGCAGTTTTCTTGAATACGGTGCGCTAGCGATAGCTGCACAACGTCAGCGTAGATCAGTCGAAGAACTTATCGCTAAAACTCCGGCTGACGGGATGATCGCTGGCATCGGAACTGTTAATGGAAATTTCTTCGATGAAGAAAAAGCCCGCTGCATGGTCTTGGCTTATGATTACACTGTGCTGGCAGGTACGCAAGGTTTTTTCAATCATAAAAAACTCGACCGCATGTTAAAACTGGCACATGAACAAAGTCTCCCACTGATATTTTTCGCGGAAGGCGGCGGCGGCAGACCGGGTGATGTTGATGCCGAGGGAGTAATGATAGCCGGTCTGGATCTGTCAAGCTTTGGTATGTTTGGGGGATTCAGCGGCAAGGCACCAATGGTAGGTGTTGTTTCAGGTCCATGTTTTGCTGGTAACGCCGCCCTGTTGGGTTGTTGTGATGTGATTATCGCAGCCCGCAACGCCAATATTGGCATGGGTGGCCCGGTCATGATCGAAGGTGGAGGTCTGGGTACATTTAAGCCGGAGGAAGTTGGCCCGATTGATGTACAGACACAAAATGGAGTAGTAGATATCGAAGTCGCTGACGACGTTGAAGCGGTAGCCGCAGCCAAAAAGTATATTTCCTATTTTCAAGGCAGTGTTTTGGAATGGGAGGCCGGCGACCAGAATGTACTGCGCGATCTGATCCCTGAAAACAGACGCCGGGTTTATGATGTCCGCAAAGTCATAAAAGCCATGGCAGACAAGGATTCGTTTTTAGAGCTGCGTCCTAAATTTGGTCCCGGTATGGTGACCGGTTTTATTCGCATTGAAGGCCATCCTTTTGGAATCATTGCCAATAACTGCCGCCACATGGGAGGCGCCATCGAAGCCGAAGGGGCAGATAAAGCGGCCCGTTTAATGCAAATATGCAATGTACACAATCTCCCGGTCTTGTCATTGATTGATACCCCCGGCTTTATGGTTGGACCGGATATTGAAGTGAGAGCCCAGGTTCGCCATGTATGCCGTATGTTCGTAATTGGTTCCCATTTGACGGTGCCTTATTTCAGCATTGCCCTGCGTAGGGGTTACGGGCTGGGAGCGATGGCCATGGCCCGGGGTGGTTTCCATGAATCTTTCTTTACAGCTGCCTGGCCAACCGGTGAATTCGGCGCCATGGGACTGGAAGGTGCTGTCAAGAGCGGATTCAAGCGGGAACTTGAAGCAAAAAGCGATCCGCAGGAACGTGAAGCACTTTACAACTTTCTGGTTGATAAAATGTATGACCGGGGCAAAGCAACCAACATGGCATCTTATCTGGAAATTGATTCGGTCATCGATCCTGCCGATACCCGGCACTGGATCATGCGCGGTTTAAAATCAGCTCCGCGCCGTAAGGAAGGGGAACCTCTTCTCCCCTATGTTGATACCTGGTAAAACAACTTTTATAAATTGTTTCAGAACTATAAAAAACCTTGTTTGGAATAATCCAAACGAGGTTTTTTTTACGCAATCTTCTATTAATCTATCCTCAAGCATCCATAACGATATTCGATCGCTACTAAATATTTTGCTCAGTTTTCGTACAAACTATAGAAAAAGGAGGGATACTGTGCGCATAAGTGATCCGAATAAACTGGTCGGCAAGATCATGAAAATTCATCCCGGGCAAGACATGGCAGAAATCATAGTTGATGTTGGAGATCAGGCCGTTACAGCAACCATAACTGCCGGAGCATACGGCGATATGGGTTTGCAGGAAGGTGACGAGGTTTTTGCCGTTTTCAACTCGACTTCCGTAAGCCTCATCAAGGATCGTAAATAACCTCGTCGCGCTTACATTTTCAAAAATAGCAGTCTTTTCCTAATTTTTTTCGGAAAAGACTGTTTTTATTTAATTTAAAAAATTTTAAAATGTTAAAATATTGAAAAAAAATAGATTTTAATTTAAACTCTTAATTAACACTGTTAATTTAAGGAGGTTTTTTAGTGGATATTAATAAAGTAGCGGTTCTGGGTGCTGGCACAATGGGAATGGGGATTGCCTGGGCTTTTGCCGGGGCAGGTAAAAAGGTCGTCCTGTACGACATCAAAAAAGAGTTTTCTGACAAAGCTCTGGAAAGAATCGGCAAAGGTCTGGCCAAAGCAGAAGAAAAAGGTCAGGTACCTGCAGGGGCCAAAGATTTTGTTACCGGGAACATTACTCCAACCGGTACCATCGAAGACATCAAAGATGTTGACTATGTAGTTGAATCCGTATTTGAAAATATGGAAGTTAAAAAGACCCTCTATGCAGAATTGGATAAAATTTTACCACCCGAAATCATTATAGCCACTAATACATCATCCCTTTCCATAACTGAGATTGCAGCTATCACCAAAAGAGCTGACAAAGTAGTCGGCATGCATTTCTTCAATCCCGCCAACATCATGGCTCTGATTGAAGTAATCCCAGCTCTGCAGACTTCTGAAGAGACGATTGCTGTTACCATGGAACTTAGTAAAGCGATTGGCAAAAAACCCATAAAGGTAAAAGAAGGTCCTGGGTTTGTCGTCAACCGGATTTTAATACCGGGCATGAACGAAGCTGCTTTCATTCTTTATGAAGGACTTGCAACCGCCGAAGATATTGACAAAGCCATGAAACTTGGTGCTGGCTGGCCGATGGGTCCCTTTACCCTGGCAGACATGGTAGGAATTGATATTGCCCTGGAAGTATGCAATGTCTTGCATAAAGAGACAGGCGACTCCAAATATCGTCCCGCTCCCATCCTGAAACAAATGGTACGGGCTGGTTATCTGGGCAGAAAAACCAACCGCGGTTTTTATGATTACAGTGCCAAATAAGCTCACATCAAGCCACTATTAAGTTGATTTATTAGTATTTAAAGGGGCTTCATCAATTGAAGCCCCTTTCTCTTATTAATCAAAGTAAATTAAATTCTTCCCTCAATCCAACCAACACAAGTACTTATTTCAAAGCTCTCTTCAATATTTTCCCGACTGCTGTTCTCGGAAAATCTTCAACAAATTGAACGATCTTGGGTACCTTGTAGGGAGATATCCGTTCCTGGCAAAACGCGATAAGTTCTTCCTCTTTAAGTTCAAATCCTGGCTTTAATCTGATGATAGCTTTTACGACTTCTCCCTGCCGTTCATCCGGCTTTCCTATCACTGCAGCTTCCATGACGGCAGGATGCTGGTATATGGTATTCTCGACCTCACTGGGATAAACATTAAAACCAGCCACTATGATCAACTCTTTAAGCCGATCAATAAATTGCAGAACTCCTTCTGAAGTCAGACGAACCAAATCCCCGGTATGCAGCCATCCGTCTTCAAAGGTTTTAGCCGTTTCCTCAGGTTTTTCCCAATAACCGGCACTGACTGTCGGTCCTTTGATAAGCAGTTCACCTGTTTCACCGATCGGTATATCCTCATTCGTTCCCGGGTCAATCACTCTAATATCAGTTCCTATGAATGGCATTCCCATTCCCGCCAATGTCTGACCGTACAATCTGTTGATGATCACCCCGGATGTCGTTTCTGTCAGGCCATACCCTTCCGCAACATTACCTCCGGAAACTTTTTTAAATACATTCACAATTTTTTCCGGTACCGGAGCACCTCCGACAATCCAATGGCGAACACTGGTCAGATCAAATTCTTCCAACTTGGGATGCTGGGCAAGAATAGCCAGTATGGTGGGTACCGCCCGAAAGCATGTACAGCGTTGATCATGTATGGTCTTAAGTGCTTCATCGGGATGAAACCGAACCATGATGACTACTTTTCCACCCAGGGAAACAGGTAAAACCAAGGTTTGGAACATGGCATAATTATGCGATAACGGAAGATTTACTGGGTAGACTTCTTGTCCCTCAACATTTTTATAATCCAGCATCCTGGCACAAGTGACATAAGAAGTAATATTGTAATGATTTATCATAACTCCTTTGGGAATACCGGTAGTCCCGCTGGTATATTGAAGGACTGCCACGTCTTCCCGAGGATTAATATCAGCGCAATCAAATTGGCACGACTGATTTAACAATTTATTAAATGCAAAAATATTTTCCTGTTTGGGGATTGGGAGCGGCTCAGGTACAGCAAAGGGGGCGCAGGGAAAAGGATTTATGGGCAGATAATCATGAAGGGAACCAACAACAATAAATTCCAGTGGGCTTTCATCAAATATTTCCAGGACCTTGCCAAGTAAATAATCCAAGGTAATCATTCCCTTGGCGCCAGAGTCATTGACCATGGCCAATAATTCTTTGGCCGAGGCCATAGGGCTGGCTTGAACAACAACCGCACCTAATTTCATAAGCGCAAAGAACCCCAAGGCATATTGCGGACAATTATCCATATGGATGGCCACGCGATCGCCTTTTTTAATCCCGATATTTTTCAAACCGTTGGCTAGTTTATTGGTCAAATATTCCATCTCAGCATAGGTAATTTCCGTCCCGTAGTAGTATATTGCAATATTGTTGGGGAACTTTTTAAATGAATCAGAAAGAAATTTGTACACGGGAATTTCGGGTAATTCAATTTCTCGAGGCACCAAGGGGTCAATTGCTTGTAACCATGGCCTGTTTGAATAAATACTCATTCTCCCACTCCCAATCATTTTTTTGCAATAACCACATTCTTTTAAAACTGTTGATCATCTCCTCTCCTATAGATTTCACTTTA
>JAGFXV010000403.1 GCA_017861475.1 Bacillota bacterium
ATGTTGGAACCGTTATTTTTTATATAAGGCGGGGATTTGCAGAAATATTCTGCAAAATATCTGCGAGCCATATTTTTTAAAGGAGGAAGACTAAAAATGTATAGCAATATTATTCTGGAAAGGGAACCCAACCTGGCTATTTTGATTATCAATCGCCCCCAGGCTATGAATGCTCTCAATTATGATACCCTGCAGGAAATCAAGGCTGCCGTTCTCCAGATTAATGCAGACAATAATATCAAAGCTCTCATTATCACCGGCGCTGGCGAGAAAGCTTTTGTGGCCGGAGCCGACATTGCTTATATGGAAAATCTGACCGCTATCCAGGGAAGGGAATTTGGAGCGCTGGGACAAGCGGTTTTTTCTGCCGTTGAGAATCTCTCTATACCGGTCATTGCCGCCGTTAATGGCTTTGCGTTGGGTGGGGGCTGTGAATTGGCTTTGTCCTGTGATATCCGCCTGGCTTCAGAGAAAGCTCGTTTTGGTCAGCCTGAAGTCGGCCTTGGCATCACCCCCGGTTTTGGAGGTACCCAGCGTCTGGCCCGTTTGATCGGTGCCGGTCCGGCCAAGGAATTGATCTATACCGGAATAAATATTGATGTCAATGAAGCCTATCGTTTGGGATTGGTCAACCATATCTATCCGGCAGATGCCTTAATGGATGAAGCCAGAAAACTGGCCCAAAAGATCATCAGCAACGCTCCTCTGGCGGTAAGTTTATGTAAGAGCGCCATAAATAAAGGTCTGCAAACCGATATTGATACTGCCATGGCGATCGAAGCTGATGTATTTGGTCTGTGTTTTTCCACCAACGATCAAAAAGAAGGCATGAACGCGTTTTTGAATAAACGTAAAGCAGAATTCAAAGGAAATTGATCTGCAAATACATTTGCCGGCAACAATGCCTTTTGATTTAACCGGCATATTAGCAATAAATGGTACAACAATTCTTAATATTGTGTTAATATTATTTTAGTATGTAATAATTTTACATATTTTTGTTTGTTGTATAATTTGGGAGGGGGTATTTTAATGGCGGAAAATTACAAGGGAATTGAGTACGAAACAATTTTGGCCTGGGTGGAAGAGGGAATCGGTTATCTTCAGTTCAATCGTCCCAAAGCTTTCAATGCAGTTAATTACAAACTGCTTATCGAGTCAATTGAAGCTTTGAATTTTTTCAGTGCGGATCCTGAGGTAAAGGCCATCATCATCTGTGGTAACGAAAATGCTTTCGCTGCCGGGGCCGACCTTAAATTTGTAAGTGGCTTTAATGCTTTTGAAGCCCGCGATTTCCTGGATAAAGTTCATGAATGCATGTTTGCCATCGAAGACAACCATAAGCCAACCATTGCTGCCGTTCGTGGCCTGGCTCTGGGAGGCGGTCTGGAAACCATTATGGCTTGTGACATCCATATTATGGCTGACAACTGTACACTGGGCTTGCCGGAAATCAATCTGGGCATCTTCCCTGGTGCTGGTGGAACCCAACGTCTGCCCCGCATCACTTCTCTGAATATTGCCAAACAGTATATCATGACCGGTGACTTCTTTGATGCTGCTACAGCCTACCGCATTGGTCTGGCCAACATCGTTGTACCAGCTGAAGAAGTTATGGGACAGGCTTTGAAATTTGCCAAGAAATTTGCCAAGAAGAGCCCGCTGGCGTTACGGGAAGCCAAGAATGCCATTAACAACTCCATGAATTTTGATATCAAAGCCGGCTGCCGGGCGGAACAAATTGCCTGGTCCATGCTGTTCAGTTCTGAAGATCAGAAGGAAGGAATGGCTGCATTCCTGGAAGGCAGAAAGGCAGCCTTCAAAGGCAAATAAAATTTATAGCCGGTTAAAAATGGCTTAGCAAAAAGCTAAGCCATTTTTTTTGTAATCTTTTTCAATTTTATTCCGAGACGAACCTGTTACGGCCTGTCTTTTTGGCTTGATACATCAGTTCATCGGCGCGCTCCACAAACTCCTCCAGACTACTTCTATGGTAACTGCTCAGTCCGATACTCACCGTCATTTTTACATTATTTTCACCAAAACTGGCCTCCTCTACCGCGCGTCCAATTCTATGTGCCACTACTTTGGCAGATTCCAAATCCGTATGGGGCAGTATCAGCAGGAATTCTTCTCCCCCGTAACGACCCAGATGGTCAGTTTCACGGATGTTTGTCAAAATAATCCGCGCAACACTCTGGAGCATGAAATCGCCAAACTGGTGGCCATATTTGTCATTGATCTTCTTAAATTTATCCAGATCGATCATCATCAGACTCAGCGATTCATGGTAACGATTGCTGCTAATGATTTCCTCTTTTAATATCTGGAATATATGGCGTCGGTTATATAACCCGGTCAAATCATCGCGGATGGCCTGCTGGTTGAGCAAATGATTCAATTCCATCAACTGCTGGTTCTTTTCAGCCAGTTCAGCTTCTATGCGGCGAAATTCAGTAATATCGTGGATCACGGAAAAAGTGAAATCCTGATTATTGATACGGACAACCTCGCAGGACATTAAACCAATTCGTTTTTCTCCCCGTTGGTTGAAAATAGCCAATTCAAAGTTGTCTATTTTTCCATCCTGGGATATCATTTTCAT
>JAGFXV010000404.1 GCA_017861475.1 Bacillota bacterium
TCGCCTTTTTGATAAAGGCATTCATCATTCTCGTTGGCTATCATAACCGGTCCGTAAGCGATATTAATGCCGGGAGGAACATCTCCCAATCGTTTCGCCACCTGTTCTAAAACATTTGAATCCCAAAAATAATCATCAGCTCCGAGAAAACAAATCCAATTCCCTTTTGCCTGCGACAAGCCTTTATTCCACGCGCTACAGATGCCCTGATCAGACTCTGAAATCCAATATTTGATTTTGTTTGTGTTTTTTACTATCAGTTCAACGGTTCCATCATTTGATCCACCATCAATTATAATTAATTCTCTGTTGGGATAGGTTTGCATATCCACACTATCGATGCATTTTTGCAATGTTCTGATTCCATTGAAAACAGCGACTATAACAGAGATTATGGGAGTTGACTGAATATTCATTGTTCATACCGGGAAAGGAGGACAGCTTCATAAATTGCCTTGTAACGAGGAATTACGACTTCCGGAGCCCATAGACGCAGAGCCCTTTCGCGGGCAGCGCTACTTAAAGATTCATGACGGTCCTTGTTCTGGGTCACCCATCTGATGCCATTGGCCAGATCAACAATGTCATAGGGTTTGGCCAGGTAGCCGGTTACACGATGATCCACGACATCCTGCAGGCCGGTACAATTAAAAGCAACCACCGGACAACCGCAAGCCTGAGCCTCGCTTCCGGTTTGTCCAAACGCTTCCTGGCGCGATGGCACCACCATGACATCCGCAGCGCTATACAACAGAGCCAGCGTTGCGTCGTCGTTAAGATGCCCCATCCAATATAAAGGCAAGCCAGGGTTCGGAGGATGAGAGGGTTCACTTTGGCCGAATATGACGCCATTTACTCCATCCATGTCTTTTGCAATAAGCGTCAGGGCGGGCTGAAGCAAATCCCACCCTTTAATAAAATTGTTTACTCCATCCATGGCGCCGAAAAGGACAAGAGTGGCATTGAGAGGCAGTCCAAGCACCTCACGTGCAGCATTCCGATAACCAGCGGCTGGGGGTGACAATTTGCATTGGGTAATTCCAGTTGCGTCGTTTACGTTTCCATACCCAACGATCAATGTCCAATCCTTTATGATTCGCCGGCCGGTTGCTTTTTGTGTATCCGTTTTTCCAGCGGGCATTTGAATCGTCCGGGCTGTAATGTTCAGCTCCGGAAAAAGCCCACATGTCATGGAGTGTCCATACCAGCGGCTTGCGAATGCGGCCGATGTCTTCAACGGAAAGAAATTCATCACACACCCAGTTCAAATGAATTATATCTGCGGAAGATTTGTTGATTGCATTGACCAGACGTGAAGGGAAAACAGCCGGTGAATGATAGATGGGGTTGCCGGATTTCTGCAATTTCATTAGAGCCTGTCCCAGAAACGGGCGGACCAATCCCATGACTTTGTCCGGTTTTTTCTTCGGACCATCAATTGAATCAAAATCTGATTTTTTAATTCCTACCCTCATTCTGCTTTCCAGTCCGTTGGCAATAAGGGACTGGTGCAGGCGTAAAGCGGCTCGGGCCGCGCCTCCAAGAATGTCGTATGAGCTGAGAATCATGACCTTCATGCTTTAAAGGCCTCCAGATACATTGATTCCTTTCCCTTGCGGGGACGGCCATCTTCAGAAATATCAAGCGGGTAAAGAGGGAAATTGGGAATTAAAGTTTTGTCAAACGGCATTCTGACAATATTTGTAAATCCGCATTTTGCAAGCATTGAAGTCAGCATATGCTCATCATAAAGCCACATATGTTTTTCTCCGATCTCGGCGAAACTGATATTCTGCTCCCTGAATGCAGACGGAAGAAGCAACGATATAAATCGGCAATATTTCTTTTCGAGATAAGATAATATAAATGAGGGATGCTTAAACAACTTAAGCCATCTGCCGCCAGTCTCTTTATCATGATAATCATTTGAAATATTTTCACCGCAGCGCTCAAAAATATATTCGGCAATATTATTATCGCGTTTCTCTTTTAACGATTTGTATAGCGCGCCCAGCTCACCGCCCGATTTCAACCTGACGCATTGATCGATTATTTCCATTACGGCAAAATCCGCTTTAGCGTGATTGCCTGATTCCCGCTGATACAAATATTCCCGGCATATTTCCCCGAAGTCGGGCAAAACAAATCGTGCCACACCTTTGCCGGGTTTCAGAATCCGGTAACACTCAGTTAAAAAATAGTTTACCCGTTCCCTGGGAATATGCTCTATAAAATGGGAACAGTAAACCACATCCACCGTCCCGTTTTCAAAAGGAAGGGTGCCTAGAATATTGGCTTTTCTGACTGCCGTATTCGCTGTGCTGTAGTCAAGGTTAATCCATTCAGGAGCGTCAATATAAGAACCGCCGCAGGCGAGGTTGACTAACAGCATTTTGTCAGAAACAGGCTCTTTCATAAATTGCAACCCATGGCATGCAATGATTTGCACAATGAAAATTTCATCTTCCTAGCCTTTCAATGGATAAATCTACCACTATTTATTTATTCTCTGCAAAATTCTTTTGAAGGCTCTGTAAATTACTGCCAGGGCTTCACCGACGGCATTTTGCTTTAACCGTGATTTAAACGATGACATAAATGTCAGTCCAAACACATTTCTGTCCGACCAGCGATCAACAGAGACATTGCGCTTGATGTTCATCGGATGAATTAAAGGAAAATCCATGCGTTCCAGCGGAAGTTTCGCGATCCAGTAATCATCATTCAAAGTATGGGTTCCGTGAGCGCCAAACCCGATATTTTTTACCAGATTTTTACAGGGCATAATTGACAAACCATTATTTGCCCAGCAGGCAAACGTAAAATTGTAATCCCAGATATCAGACCTGCCTGCATGAACCGTATCGAATATTTTCGACCAGTAGCTGATAAAATATTTATTTCCGTCAGCCAATGAGTGCAAAAAGCTTGCCGCTTTCAGCTCCGGCCATTTAATCATTTGCCGATCATTGCATTCCCATGCCCTGCGCCATGTCGCCCAGCCCCACATGTGAGGATATTTGCTGAAATAGTAGCTTGTTGCCGGTTGATTATTTTCGCCCGCAAAATAGTTTCCTGAAATTATCATTATCTGCGGCGTATCCTTATATCGTTCCAGTAATTCTTCGCAAAAAGGAAAAAAACTTGCATCCGGCAGTACATCATCTTCGAAAATGATACCTGTTTCCTCAAGTCCGAAAAACCAGTCCAGTGCACTGCTTACCGCGATTCCGCAACCAAGGTTGCGTTCCCGGAAAAGGGTCTTAACTTCGCAGGGCCAGTCTATATTATTTAATACATAGTTTCGCACTTCCCTGACCTTATCCTCTTCGCCTGCGCATTCAGGACGGTGACCGTCAGAGGCGACATAAAGCCTCGGCGGTTTGACCTGGCGGATGACTTCAAACACTATTTTTGTAGTCTCCAGCCGGTTGAAAATCAAAAATAGAACAGCTGTCCTGAGTGGCTGGGGCAAAGTGAAGGATTGAACGGCTTCCATTAATTAACTCCTCCGAAATATCCTTTAATTTTCTTCATATCTGCCCGCCTGGT
>JAGFXV010000405.1 GCA_017861475.1 Bacillota bacterium
CAACAAAATCATCCAATTCATGTCCGAAGTTATGATTGGCTTCATCCAGTTTTTCTTGTACATCGGCAAGCGTAAGGATTTTTCCTTCAGCTAATATAAACCTGCCGGACATGATCTTGTTATCAATGATCTCCAGGGTGCTGCCTTCTCTAATATTATCAAAAATCTGGTCAGGGACTTCATCCAGGATAGGGATGCCGGCTTTCAAGATTTTTAGCGCACCGCGAGCCGGGTAACGACCTGTTATGGAAGGTTGCGTGTTGATAATCGCCTGTGGTTTAATATCGATCAAATTGTTGGCAGCCACTTCATCAATATCATCATGACTGATGATGGCGATATCGCCTTTGCGCAATCTCGTTACCAGATTTTTGGTCCGCCTGTCCAGCTTGGCCCTGCCTTTTGCGTGCATAATTTACCTCATATAATAAATACTACCGATTAAATACAAATCTATACTAACATATTAAAGCAAGTAAACAAAATTCCTGCAACCAATCTAACCGTAAACAACATCTAAATGCCGAAAATATGAATAAAGCTCATTGGTTTGTGAATTAATTACCTTGTGATTTTGGCAAATTTCTGTTATTGTTTCAATAATAAAATATAATCTATATTATTGTAGAAATTTGCCGACGTCATTCGGAGAGGTGATTGATATTGCCGAATACGACCTATTTTGAATTATCCCACGTGATGGATGCAATGATAGAAAATCCACATATGTTTTTTGTGGTCGTAAACGCTGAAGGCAACCTTATCAGTATCAGTCAGACATTATTGAGTCTGTTGGATATGACTGAAGAGCAGGTGCTGGGAAAATATATCCTTGATGTTATCCCGGACGGAAAACTCCCGGAAATATTAAAAACCGGGCGTATAGACGATGCCGATGTTCTATGGGTAAATGGCCATAAAACGGTTGTCACCCGGGTGCCAATCGTTAAAGATGGTGAGATTGTCGGAGCAGTATGCAGCAGTTTATTTATGGATATCTCCGCTGCCCAAGATCTGGTGGACAGATTTAACACTTCAGGTACGGAACTTGAACTTGATATTGTCGTAAATGAATTGATCGACAGCCCTTCAATGGGCTATATAATTATTGATAACAATTGTATTATTACCCATATTAACCAAACCTACCTCAATATTATCGGCAAAAAAAGAAAAGAAGTCATTGGACATCCAATCATGGATGTCACCCCCCATTCAAGGCTTCCTGAAATCTTAAAAACCGGAAAAATCGATACCGTTGATGTCTGGTCAGTCAACGGTCAAAACATGCTGGTCAACCGTCTGCCCATCAAACATAACGGCAAAATCGTAGGAGCTATCGGGCATACGCTGGTCCTGGACACTTCCGTTCATCAATTTCTTATGGAAAAATTACAGGCAACCGATGACCTTCTCTTTGAAGGGCTGATCGAAAACCCACATACCGGATATGTAACGGTCGACTGTAAAGGAACCATTACCTCCATGAACAGGACCCTGATGGAAGCTTTAAATCTGAACGGTCTGAATGTGATCGGCAAATATATTCTGGATGTCGTCCCCAATTCCAAGCTCCCGGAAATATTGGCAACAGGCAGGGCTGACAAAACTGATATCTGGACAATCTCTCCCGGTCGGGAAGTAATCGTCGATCGCATGCCGATAAAAAAAGACGGCGAAATTATTGGTGCCATTGCCCATACAGTCATTATGGACATGTCAGAAGTTAAATTCCTGATTCAAAGACTACAGGATACCCAGCAGGAATTGAACATCTATAAAGACGCGGTTTGCTCCATCTACAATGCCAAATGGAACTTTAACGATTTGATCGGCAATAATATTGACTTTTTAAATATCGTCACCATGGCGCAGCAATTTTCCCAAACTTCATCTACCTTGCTGATCACCGGTGAAAGCGGTACCGGCAAGGAACTTTTTGCCCAGGCCATACACAATGCAAGTCCACGCAGCACTGGTCCTTTTATCCGTATTAACTGTGCCGCCCTGCCGGAAAACCTGTTGGAATCAGAACTCTTTGGTTACGCGGAAGGGGCCTTTACGGGTGCCAAAAAAGGCGGAAAACCAGGCAAATTTGAACTGGCCAACGGCGGTACCATTTTCCTTGACGAAATTGGTGATATGCCCATGAACATGCAGACCAAATTGCTTTCGGTGCTCCAAGAAAGGGTTGTCGAAAGAGTCGGAGGAACAACTCCCATTCAAATCAACGCCCGGGTAATAGCTGCAACCAATAAAGATTTGGAGGAGATGGTGGCCAATCATCAATTCCGTGATGATCTATTTTATCGTTTGAATGTTGTACAGTTGAAGCTGACCCCTCTGCGCAAGCGCATGGATGATCTGCCCATGCTGGTATCAAACCTTATCATCAGACTCAACAAAAAACTTGGGACTTCGGTGAACAGTGTTTCCGCTAAAGCCATGGAACTGTTGTGCAGTTACTCCTGGCCAGGCAATATTCGTGAATTGGAAAACTTATTGGAAAGGGCCATAAATCTTGCCCATATGAACTTCCATGACAGTATTCAGCCGTCTGATTTTCCTTCGCTTTATGA
>JAGFXV010000406.1 GCA_017861475.1 Bacillota bacterium
CGACGGCTTCCTCCTCCAGCCACATGCGTCCCCCGCCAGCTCCACAGCAAAAACCGAAACGGCGTGATTTGTCGATTTCATTGATAGTAGCTCCAACCGCATGTAAAATTTTACGCGGTTCATCGTATATACCGTTATGCCGTCCCAGGAAACAAGAGTCATGATAACCCAGCTTCCGATGCTCCTGGCGCTGCGGTTTAAGCTTGCCCTCGGCAATCAGTTTGGCTAAAAATTCAGTAGAATGATAGACTTCATAGTTCCCATCCATCTGCGGATACTCGTTTTTCAAACAATTATAGCCATGCGGACAGATACAAATGATCTTCTTGACCCCATAGTGATCGAAAGTTTCAATATTATGCCGGGCCAACGTCTGATAAAGATATTCATTCCCCAGCCGGCGGGCCGAATCTCCGCAGCACCACTCATCGTTACCAAGATAGCCAAAACTTACTCCTGCCTTATCAAGTAGTTTCACCAAGGCCTCGCCCACCTTTTTGTAACGGTCGTCAAACGCTACTGCACAGCCGGCATACAATAAATATTCAAATTCTTTTCCATCCCTGGGCAGGAGATTGATTTTGTCACTTATCCCTCTTTCCAGAATCCAATCGGCACGTGATGCCCATCCCACGCCCCATGGATTATAGTTTCTTTCCATATTGGTAAAAGCACTCTGGGCTTCGCCGGGCATATCCCCCTGCCACATGACCAGATTGCGGCGCATTTCCGTGATCTTGTTCAAATGCTCAATAAACATGGGACAATGCTCCATACAAGCCCGACAATTGGTACAGGCCCAGAGTACGTCAGGAGTTACAACATCATAGATTAAACTGGCGGAAGCAGGATCAATTGCCTCAGCTTCGGCGGCCGAAGTCATGGCCAGTTCTTCTTGAATCGGACCTTTTATCATCAAGCTGGGAGCTTTTCCGTCAAGATGTTTTTTCATGGCCTGGATAACGGTAATTTTGGGATTAAGCATTTTACCGGTATAATAAGCAGGACAGTTTTCCTGACAGCGACCACAGCGAATACAGGCATCGAGATCCAACAAATCCTTCCAGGTAAATCCCTCAATATTTTCAACTCCGAAAATCTCTGCTTCTTCTATATTATTAACCATGCGATTGGCACTAGGTTTGAAATCCCGACTATAATAACCAATCATACCGGTAAAAATATGCCATAGCTTGGTATAGGGAACCAGGCCAATAAACAGGAAAGCCAGGACCATATGTGACCACCAGCCGATCCGGTGCCAGATCAGCAGACTGTCCAGGCTCATTCCTTTAAATAGTGCAGCAAACATCCAGCCAACCAGAGAAGCGACCCGCTCATAATCCAATTGTCCGATCCTGGTAGAAAGCTGCATCTGGGCGGCCAGGCGCATTCCCTCCAGGACAAATCCCCCCAAAAGAATCAGGAATATCAGCACCAGCATCCACCCGTCCGAGGATCTGGTGTCATTAAGCCGGTCAGGTCTGCGCCAGTATCTTATCCCAAACAGAACCAAAATCCCCAGCATGGCAAAGAACCCTCCGATATCAGCCAGCCACGAGATCAGCGTGTATAAAAAACCGGTCATGTTGGGAAATCCAATCTTGGACCAGGAAGCAAAGGTAGCCGTGGCAATCAAAAGAAACACAAATCCCCAGAAAAGCATAAAGTGCATCCATCCGGACAAAGGTTTTCTCAACACTTGCAACTGTCCAAAGCTATTTACCAGCCAGGAAATGATGCGTTTTCCAATTTGGTCATTACGATGTTCCTCACCCTTGGCCAACCTCCATACTTTATACCGCTGATAAAAACCGTAGAGGAAGAAACCGATAGGAATCAACATAAGAATATAGATCAGCCACTCATAAGGAATATTGGCTCCAACCACCCGCATCGGTATGCTATAGCCACCTTCCAGCGGTTCATATGCAAATATCATAATTTACCTCCACTTTCATAATATTTGATGCAAGTATTTTAGTTCGTATTTATTCTTTATGGAAAAAAGTCAAATATATCCGAAGGGTGCTTCATTGGTAATTTGCCTCAATCGCTCCGAGTTTATTCTTGTTTCTTCCTCATCTATAGGAAGGAAAGAAGCAATAAGGAAAATAGAAAGCAATATTAAACCCCGCCGCCAATTTTATTGGCAACGGGGTTAACTTGATCAAAACTGATTTTGTCTGTTCATTTTTTATCGTTGGCAGTACGATCAGGTGGTTTAATATCAATACGTTTGTTAATATCATAAAACTCAGCTTCAATGGTAAGATGCGTTTTATCATTACGTTGGTTAATAGCAGAAAGCGCCGCCCTCTTGATAATATGGTTGTGCCAGTCGATCCAGACTCGATATTCAAAATTACTCCACAGACTTTCCATCAGCTGATTTTGTAACGATGGTTTACATCCTATCACCAGACATTCCACACCATCTACTTTGGAAAACCCTATTTTTTTGATTCCCTGCACAGATTTAAACTGAAAATTCGAGAGCGGGTTTAATTCCGATATGAGCAGTTCTCCCGAATTGCTGGTACCACTTTCGATAACCAGCCACTTTTTTGAAAAAGAA
>JAGFXV010000069.1 GCA_017861475.1 Bacillota bacterium
TGAAACGGATGAAATGAATTGTCTGAATTATGATTATAAGTTGGATATTGAAATGATACAGGGGACCAAAACACCAGCCAAGGGGATGCTGGCGTTAGGTCCGGGCTCGCTGGGCTTTAGCGTTTTTGGATCAATGGAGACCAGTTTAAGCGGAGCGGAAAAGAAATTCAGCACGGGATCTTCGGCCGGGATGAGTACAGACGCCATCGATCTGGAGAAATTGACTCCCGGTTTGCTGCAGAAATTAGGAGCAAAACCGGAATTGAATCCGGCTCCCAAGGGGGAATTCTTCCATGTGGATGATTATGTATTCGACAGTCAAAACCAACCTTATGAACTGGGAGTGGTCGACGGAGGCAGCGGACAACTGGGCGTGAAGATATCAGCCAGCGGCTTTCAGTTGCTGGGGCCTGTTCCCAATGTCGGTTGGGTATTGCTGACCTTGCAGAAAACCGGTGCGCTTGATGCAGGTTTCTTATTACAGGGTTCAGCCGGAGTAAGGGGGATATACAGTTACAAGACCCTTTTCCCTCACAACCTGGAACATGAAACCGGTGATGGATCATATGTAATCATTGTTGACGGGGATGAAGGTAATTCAGTTACCCGCCAGTTACGGCGCAGTTTTGTGGGCGGATTGGAATCAGATGCCGATACTACCATCAAAAACAGCACAGAAGTGCAAGGCGGAATGAATACAAAATTGGAGAAACTCAAAAGTGACATGGGAGTTACGGATGTCAGCAGCAAGATCGTACAAATAGCATTTAATCTGGGAGCCGGAATTTATGTGAGTGCGTTGGGAGGAATGACCGGAGCTGAGGCCAAAATAGAACTGGCCGGGGATAACGGTTGGACGGACCAGCCTTCTCTGGAAATCACTATTAATGCCAACGGCGATTCTCCGGTAATTAAAGAAATAAATGGGGATGTGCGGGCAACTACCGACTTGTATATGAAGGCCTGGATTGCCAAACTGCAGAAGCAGTATGTGTGGGGCAGCATACCTATTAAGCACGAGTTTAGTACAGAAACGGTTTTTGCAATCAATCCGATCAGCGTCACGATCGATGAAACCAACCGGGAAGACTATGATATATCAACTTTTAATGGCAGCCCGGAAAACGTAGTAAATGATTTCCTGGTTATTGGAGATTATTCCTGCGACAGCACCGGCAGCGGCGCCATCGCCTATACCGATATGGAAACCAAAGGCGGAGATATGCGCCTGATGACCAGCAATTACAACAGCGAAGACATTTGGGGTACCCCGGTTTGCATAAGTAAAACCGGTGGGGCTATTATCAGTCACGACATTATAAAGCTGCCCGGTAATAATACATATATGGCGGTATGGAGTGAGATAACTGCGGAAAATGTGGATAAAACCTGTCCACCTTCGGTACTCAAGTATTCGGTGGGGAATATCGTTGGTGGAGAATGGGAATGGTCTGTTCCAACTGCTTGCGTAAATCTTGATGAAGTAGCCACCCACGTGGAATTGCTGCCAAACGGCGGTCAGATTTCCCTGGTTTACATGTCCACCGATGAAGGTCCGCAGGGAGTGAATTATCAGGTCAGCGGACTGAACTGGAACGGAAGCAGTTGGGGTACGACTGCCCGGTTAATAGAAAGAAGCAGGATCAGCGGTTTCACAAGCTGCGGCACTGATGACCAGACGGTATCTCCGGTGTTAATCGCTTATGTTGATGACGAGCATAATCTCAAAACTTTGGGCTGGAGCAGCAATGGTGTTTCAGAGGCAACTTTGCTGAAAGAAGAGAGCGGCAACGACCTGGCCCTGGTGAATGATTCAGATGGAGATGTTTATCTGGCCTACAGTGTCCTGGGGCAGGGCATAGGGCTATATTCATACGCCAATGGACAATGGCATGATCAGGGTATACCCTTTACAGATGCTTTACCAAATCAGCTCAATATGCAACTGTTGCCCAGTGATGAGCTGTTGTTGGGCTGGACCGATATAAGCGGGGATGGCGCTGGGTACGGAATCGTTAGCCAGGATGGCATGGTAATAAGTGATACTCATACATTAACCAGTGCAAACAGCGGCAAATATTACGGGGTGAGCCTGGTTGAAGCACAATCTGATGACAATGAGGCAGTTTACCTGTTTGTATTGAATGAAAATGAAGACGTAGACCTGAATGCCTATTTGATAGAATCAAATGATACCCGTCCGGTTCTCTCAGGAACTGTTAGCATCAGCGGTATACCAACTGTTGGAAAAACCTTGACGGCAGATATCAGCGGATTAACCAATCAAAGCGGAATACTAAGCTACCAATGGAAACGCGGCGGGACCAGAATTGAGGGTGCAACCGCGGCCAGTTATGTGCTGGCGGAAGCTGATACCGGTTATACGATTACCGTGGTCGTGGCTTCATCCGACAATTCCGGAACTGTAACTTCTGCCGCCACGGCAGAGATAAGTGCTACCGGAGGAGGTTTATCCAATCTGGCAGATCTGAGCAGTCTGTCACTGAGCGTAGGTACGCTAAGCCCGGCGTTTTCAGCGAGTACGCTTAGCTATACGGCCAGTGTGGCCAATTCCGTCAATACAATTCGGGTGACAGCCAGCGTATATGACAGCTCTGCCACGCTGCTGATCAACGGGACTGAGTTACAGAGCGGAGCTGAATCGGGCAATATAGAATTAAATATGGGTGAAAACACGATTACAGTAAAAGTGACCGGAACGGATCAAGCGGTTAAAACCTACGTCATTACCGTGACCCGGGCGGAAGAAGACGAATGCTTTATCGCGACAGCTGCTTTCGGTTCCAAATTCTCCTGGCCGGTATCATTGCTCAGACAATTCCGGGATCAATATTTGCTGAGCAATGATTTAGGGAGAAGCTTTGTAAGATTTTACTATCACAATTCGCCGCCTCTGGCTGATTATATTGCAGGCAGCGAAGGACTGAGGCTCCTGGTCAGAGTTCTGTTGGCTCCGGTGATTGGGTTGGTTTATATATTGTATCATCCGCTGTGGGCAGTATTGGCAGTTGGTGTAGGCTTACTATTTTTTAAAAAAAAGAGGGTTATTATAACGGGTATCTAAATAGAGTAAAAATAAAAACGCAGAGACAAGATACTGTCTCTGCGTTTTTTCAGATCACACTGTTAACCTTTCAAATCATTCGGCATCATGATTTACGTAACCTTTTTCCTGGGCCAACAGATCCAGATAAATGGTTTCAATATTGGCGATAAACAGGTCAGTGGTTTTGCCGGTCTGACGTTCATCATACGTTTTCAGATAGCCTTTACATTTTTCACAGGTGTATACCTGATAGGCATTGTCATCTTCAACGCTGATAAAATTTATCGAATTGGGCTGGTCATTGCCGCAATGGACACAATAGATACTACGGCTTTCCCATTCGGTGAAACAGCGGTCGCAGAACATGAAGCGTCTCCCGTCTTCCTCGCGCAGGCGGCTAAAATGTGATTTGCTGCCGCAGAACGGACAGAAGGATGCCTGACTCCAGAAGCCCATTTCAGCTTGATTAAATTGTTCATAATATGGCTGGGCCAGCATGCGCAGATAAGGACGCAGGGCATGGTCGACGGTAAAGATCAACAATTCATCAGCTACGCTCAATTCTTCCGCCAATTCTATAAAATACGACTGATCATCGCCCAGTAATATGGCAGCAGCATTGGCAAAGTCTAGCTTGTTTGCAGCCTTGCGCAGATTGTTAGTAACCTCATTATTTATCGGCCGATTGTTATTAAGAAAGTCCACCAGGGCCAGATAAGTGTTCTTAAGCTGCAGGGGATCGATCGTAAATTGATTTTGTTTCATTAGATTCTTTTGATTGTTGGTCAGCAATCGACGGACATCAATATGTTCGGGCATATAACTTTGCTTTAATTTAATTTCCTGTTCATTCTGCCAGTTCTCCAGGTTCATATAAAAATCGATATATCCCTCGGGAAGGGCGACCGGAGTTTGCCTGCTCATAAATGTCCTCCTTTAACAATGAAAACTTTGATGATTGTCAGGTATTGCCCGGCAAGGTTCTGCCCCGTTGCCGGCATCAAAAAGGGGAGTGTAACTCCCCTTTTTGTTTCATATATTATATCACAGTTTTTTATTTATTCGGCGTCGGCTTTGTCGCCATAGGTTTCTTCATACCATACCGCATGATGATGCTTGGCCCAGTCAGCGCGA
Source organism: Bacillota bacterium (assembly GCA_017861475.1). Lineage (GTDB taxonomy): Bacteria > Bacillota > Syntrophomonadia > Syntrophomonadales > Syntrophomonadaceae > Syntrophomonas_B. Next base: position 4,202 of record JAGFXV010000069.1, read on the forward strand.
ACCGTGCCTTTCCACATTCCCCAGAAGGACTCGCCGGAACCGGTATGGAAGGAACCCAGATAACCGTGCATGCAGACCATGCAGGTGGCCAGGATCATGGCAATGTCATGGGTGGGGTAAGCCACTCTGACCAGACCGGCCGGGAAAATGGACGGGAACCACATGATATATCCGCTTAAAACCAGCAGGATAACCATGGTAGGAGTTACAATAGAGTTGCCTTTTTCACCGCCGTTGAATCTGGTCTGCGGCGGAATCTTAACCGGAAAGCCAAAGAACTCCAGCGGGAAGCTCATGACAAATTTAATGTCATTCATGCCGAAACGCAGGATGTCTTTGATCCAGCTGATGATTCCTTTGAAGTCAAAGACAACAAAGATCGCCAGCAGTATGGTCAGAAGCACGGCTGCGATTCTATGCACCAGACCGGCTCCGGCGTAACCGCCGAAAATAGCTGCCAGCCAGTCGACTCCGTCCAGGAATAAGACCAGACCCGTGAACAGACACAGTAAGAAGGTCACAGTATGGCCCCAATGGGTGATGCGAGCCACAAAATTAAAACGCTCTACTCTTTCGACATCATCTTTATATTCAGGTAACCATTGCATTATTCATGACCTCCTTCCTCGTGTTCGCCGTGTCCGCCATGTTTGTTGGCAAGGATACGGGTGGTTACAAAACTGGTTGCCGAAGCGGCCAGCATCACTGGGATCAACCAGCCAAAGTAAGGCTGGATAACATTCTGCCAGGCAGAGATGTTTTTGGGTATATGCGGGTTGACCGGCAGACCAAATTTGTCCGGGGTGTCAGTCAACACATACAGTTTGTTCAATCCGCCCAACTCCAGTTTGCCGTAAATGGTTGCGTTGGGATAACCGTTGGCACGTAAATATTTTACACGGTCTTCCGCTTTTTGCAGTAACACTTCACGGTCGCCGAAGGTCAGGGCGCCGGTAGCACAGGTTCTGGCACAGGCCGGGGTCAAGCCTTCCGCAGTGCGGTCAGCACACAGCGTGCATTTGGTGACTTTATCCTCTCTCTTGCGATACTTGGGTATCTCGAAGGGACAGGCATAGGAACAATACTGACAGCCGATGCATTTATCCGGGTCATGCAAAGTAGCTCCGGTTTCGGTTTTGGTATAGGCACCTTTCGGGCAAACCTGCATGCAAGCAGCATCAAAGCAATGCATGCACTGGCGTTTGATAAAACTCCAGTCAACCCCAGTTACCGGATCTTCGCTCTCAAAGAATTTGATAATGGTAAAGGTATCCGCGTTGGTATCTTCATGGGTCTGGTAACTGCCTGTAAAAGGCTCGATTGTGGCCGGAAGCTGGTTCCAATCCTTGCAAGCTACTTGGCAACCGCGACAGGCCGTACATTTGCTAACATCGTAAAGGTTCGTTAAATTAGCCATTTGTTAAGCCCTCCTTATGTCGCATAGCCATGCTTTATATTCCGGACAGAACGAGTTGGCATCACCGATATGCGGCGTTACCCGGTTGGCAGAGTCACCGGTCGCATAACCTTTGAAGCCGTATTGCCATACCAGGCCTATTTCATGGACCTGCTTGCCGTCGATATTTAATGGCTTAAAGCGTTTGGTCACGCAAGCCAATGCTTCAACATCGCCGCGGGTGGTGGAAATAATGACCTTGCGGCCGTTCTTGATTCCTTTTTCCTTGGCCAGTTCTTCACTGAGTTCCACAAACATGTTGGGCATCAGTTCTGCCAGCCAGGGCAGGTTACGGGTCAAGGCTCCGGTCTGCCAATGTTCGGATACCCGGTAGGTTGTACCGATGATCGGATATTGTTCAACCTTGCCTTGTTTTTCCGGTTCGAAAACCTTGGTCGGAGGATTCAGATCCCGGCTGTTCATCATATTTTTCGTCGGGCTTTCCCACGGTTCAAAGTGTTCGGGGAAAGGACCGTCTTTCATGGACGTTTTGGCAGCAAAGAAACAGCCGTGTCCTTCCGGACGCATAATAAACGGTTTGGTAAAAGCTGGTTTGTCCGGACTGGTCGTTTTAATAAAGTCTGGTACATCTACTCCTACCCAGCTGCCCAATGCTTCAGGTTTTTTGGGATCGGCCAGAGCCATGGGATCCCAATGGATCAACTGACGTTCAGCATCGCCCGGCCAAGGGGTTACGCCGTCAGGCTGTACCGAACAACGGTTGTAGATAATTCTGCGGTTGACCGGCCATGCCCAGCCCCACTCGGGGAAGAGGCCCAGACCGCTGGGGTCTTCATTTTTACGTAATTGTGGTTTGTAGATCCATTTTCCGTCTTTAAGAGTGGTAGCTCCGCAATAGATCCAGCATCCGCAGGCAGTAGAGCCGTCGTCCAGCAGTTTGGCAAAGCCTTCCACCGGTTTGCCGTCAGCGACTGTATATCCGCACAGTTCGTTGGCAACTTTCAGTACGTCGTCTTCGCCTTCTTCATTGTCGTAATTCCATGTCATATTGACAATGGGCTCATCTTCTTTGCGTTTGCTGCCTTTGTATAATTCCTTGAGCTTCTTGCCCAGCTCATTGTAGATCCACAGATCGGCTTTGGATTCTCCGACCGGGTCTGCGCCTTTCCAGCGATACTGTACCCAGCGTCCGGTTTGGGCAGCGGTTCCTTCTTTTTCATATACGGCTGCAGCCGGCAGGAAAAATACTTCCGTGCCGATTTCGGCAGGAGTGAATTTTGGTACGTTGGGATTCTCCACCGCTCTTTCCCAAGCCTGGTGGGTCCAGAATTCAGCTGTTTCATTCAGCCAAAGGTCGATGGAAACCATCCATTTCAGTTTGGTGAGCGCGGTTTGTTCCTTATTGGCATTGGGGCCGCCGACGACTGGGTTGGAGCCGTTTACAAACAGACCGTCAATTTCGCCTTTATACATGGCTTCAAACAGTGCCATGTGAGAATAGTTTTTCTTGGCATCCCGTTTGGGCAGATAATGATAGGCAA
>JAGFXV010000407.1 GCA_017861475.1 Bacillota bacterium
GGTTTTTAAAAACCCGTTCACTTTATCCACCTTGGGTCTGATTTCGATGGCCGGGGTCTTTTGCAGGCTGTACCCGGTGGCAGCCTCATCTGTCAGGGACGGAGCCTTGACCGTGAAACCCAGCCCGGCAAGATCTTTGCTCTCAATTTTGTACGAACCGCTCTCCCCTACCGACTCGACACTGCCAAAGTCTTCAATGTCAAAACTGCCTTTCCCGTTATAGATAGCTTGTTCAATTTTCTGCATATCTCCCGGGGTCATGGTCAGAGTATCCACCTGTTCAACGCGGAATACCTGCAACAGATTGGCTGCCGCTGTCCGCACGGACGGCATGGAACCGACCGCTCCCAGAGCCAGGACCAAAGCCGCAGCGATCGCAAACTTCTTTATTTTCATTTTACGTACCTCTCTTTTATCAAATTGCTGGTGTAATTGTATCTTTTGCCAAACTTCCCGCTGCCCTGTAACCGGAGCTGATTTACGGTCATTCCACAAACCTTTCAGGTTGCGGGCAGCAAAATCATAATCCTCTCGCAGCGCTGCCAGGCGGGCTGAACAGGCCGCGCATCCGGTCAGATGATTGATGGTATCCTGATGTTCCTCATGGCTTAGCTGATTTTCAAGGTAGAGCAGCAGCTTGCCTTCGTCCGGACATTTCATTTTTACTACTGACCTCCTTTCCCTCATAAAGGGTTTTAAATCGTTTCATCGCTCTTGCCAGCATCGTTCCTACTGATCCGATGGAAACATCCAGCACTTCGCCCATTTCGGCATAGGTCATGCCAGCCATCTTCATCTTCAGCAGGATCTGTTCTTTCCAGGGAAGAAGGGTTAGGATCTCTTCCACTTCCAGGCGGATCAAATCTTGATTCATGGTTGTTATACCGGCTTCAGCCTCATCAAAACCGGATTCAATTTTATTTTGTACTTTTCTATGCCGAAAATGATTAATAGCCAGATTACTGAGCACCTTTTTCAGCCACGCGCGTGGGTTTTCTACCATTTGCTCCTGATCTTTGCGGCGGAACCAGCGAATGAAGGTTTCCTGGCACAGATCCTGTGAAATTTCCTGATCTCGCGTTAAATACAGGGCATAGCGATAGAGTAGAGGATACTCCTGGGCGAAAAAATCTTCAGCCTCAATGCGACTATAGTCTGATTGCAGTTTTAGACCCTCCCTTCCCGTTTGCCACCCTCTGTATCTAAAGACATTTCAGGATCGTTTTTTCTTACATGGTTTATAAAATATTTTCCAAACTTCTTTTGTCTCGTGCAATTCGATGCTTTATATCATAGAAAAGAAGTTGATTCATTATGACTTTATCCTATCAGATTTTTTAATATCGTAGGCAAAAATGGGAGAACCAATCAAGGTTTCTCCCATTTCCCTTTTAATATTTATTATATTCACCGTTATTAACAACCATCTTCTGAATATAACGGGGACATTCTTCTCAAGTTTGCAATAATTGGAGGAAGTACCTCCAAAACATAATCCACATCTTCATCGGTGTTATCTTTTCCCATGGTTAATCTCAATGAACCATGCGCAATTTCGTATGGCAACCCCAAAGCCAAAAGTACATGCGATGGATCCAGGGATCCGGACGTACATGCCGACCCGCTTGAGGCCATGATCCCTGAGCCGTCAAGCATCAACAATATGGATTCACCCTCAACAAACTTAAAACAAAAACTGACGCTGCCCGGTATACGATTTTGCGGATGTCCGGTTAGTACTGAATGAGGAATGGTATGCAATATGCCTTCGATCAAACGATTGCCAAGACGATTCAGTTTTTGTGCCCGTTCCGCCAAATGGAGCGCGGCCAATTCAGTTGCCTTGCCCAAGCCCACAATTCCGGGTACATTTTCTGTTCCGGCTCTTTGTTTGCGTTCCTGACCGCCACCATGAAGCAAATTGCTGATTTTGATACCCTTTTTTATAAACAGGAAACCAATCCCTTTGGGGCCGTACAGCTTATGGCTTGATCCTGACAGTAAATCAATCCCCAATTCCTTTACGTCAACCGGGATTTTGCCCAGCGCCTGTACGGCGTCAGAATGAAACGCTGCTCCCCCCCGGTGGGCAATCTCTGCCAGTTCCTTTACAGGCTGAATGGTGCCTACTTCATTGTTGGCATGCATAATGGAAACCAGAATCGTGTTAGGTTTCATGGCCTTTTCCAAATCGCCGGGTTCAACCAAACCATAATTATTTACCGGCAAAACAGTGATCTCAAATCCCTGCTTCTTTAAATATTCACAAGTATGGAGAATCGCATGATGTTCGATGGATGATGTTATCAAATGATTTCCCCGGTTGCGATTAACCTGCATATATGTTATCAGGGCCTGATTATCAGCTTCTGTTCCTCCGCTGGTAAAAACAATTTCCTTGGGGGAGGCATTTATTAACCCGGCTACCTGCTCCCGGGCCTTTTCAACCGCAAGCCGTGAAGTCTGTCCCAAAGAATATATACTTGAGGGATTGCCATATTTTTCTTTGAAATAGGGCATCATTTCATCAAGAACCTCCGGATCAACCGGAGTCGTAGCACTGTGATCCATAT
>JAGFXV010000408.1 GCA_017861475.1 Bacillota bacterium
AACCATGTACCAGCATGGTGAATTTCTTGAATGTGCGCAGGTATATGACAACATGTACGGAACCCCGGAAATTTTTGTGAAGAATAATCTTATCAACGGTTTTGATGTCATGCTGGAAATAGATATTCAAGGAGCTATGCAGGTCAAAGAAAAAATGCCCCAGGGAGTATTTATTTTTATTGAACCGCCCAGTATTGAGGAATTGGCCATGCGTATATGCAAAAGAGGCAAAGATTCCGAAGACAGCATTAAGAAACGCATGGCGGCCTGCAGAGAAGAAATGGAGCACAGCCGATACTATGATTATCTGGTAATGAATGATGATTTACAGGAAGCAGTAGATAAAGTCTATGCCATCATAGTAGCCGAGCGCTGCAGAATCAGGAACAATAATGAAGGGGTGATTGGAAGTTGATTACACCGTCTACCAAAGAACTTATGGACTTAAGCCAAAGTAAATACGCGGTTGTTGTGGCAGTTGCCAAGGAAGCGAGAAAATTATCCGAAAATAAAAAGAATGATGAGAATTATCGCCTCTCCAGTATGGTTACCGAGGCTTTGGAAGAGGTATTATCTGGAAAAATAGTGGTTGTCTGCAAGTGATCTTTCCTTGACAAGGAGGCAAAACAATGGCTAAAACTGTTGGTGTTGGCATTACCGGCGGTATTGCATCCTATAAAATTGCTGATCTGGTAAGCAAACTAAAAACGAATGATATTGATGTAATCGTGATGATGACTGAGGGTGCAACTCATTTCATCAGTCCGCTGACTTTTAAGACTTTATCGGGCAGGGAAGTAGCAACTGACTTATGGTCAGAATCACTTGAATATAAAGTACAGCACATAGGTATTGCTGAACAACTTGATCTGCTGGTGATCGCTCCGGCTACAGCCAATTTCATTGCCAAAATGGCCCATGGCATTGCCGATGATCTGCTCTCCACCGTGGTCGTGGCCAATACTGCTCCAGTATTGATTGTTCCGGCCATGAATTCCAACATGTTTAAAAATCCGATCGTTCAGGATAATATCAAAAAACTGCAATCTTACGGATATCAGGTAATGGATCCGGAAAGCGGCATGCTGGCCTGCGGAGTTGTAGGTCAAGGGCGTTTACCGGCAGTTGATGATATTTATGATAGAATTATTTCCTTGCTTCATCCATGCTCTGATATGGCTGGGAAACGGGTGCTGGTCAATGCCGGATCCACCTGTGAGGATATTGATCCGGTCCGTTTTATCGGCAATCGTGGGACAGGCAGGATGGGTTATGCCATTGCCAGTGAAGCCTGTGCACGTGGCGCTGAGGTGATTCTGGTCAGCGGCAAAACGCACCTTGAACCACCAGCCAATGTAAAACTGGTGGAAGTATGGAGCTCCCAGGATATGTGTGATGCCATGCTGAAATACCAGCCGGTGTGCGATATCATCATCGGCGCAGCGGCAGTGGGAGATTTTCGTCTGGCTGCGATAGCGGATCAAAAAATTAAAAAAACCGACAATGGACCTCAGTCGGTAATGCTTGAATTAGTCGGAACGACTGATATACTTAAAGAAATGGGTAAACGTAAACAGGAAAACCAGATAATGGTTGGGTTTGCTGCCGAAACAGAAAATCTTCTGGAAAATGCCCGCAAGAAACTTAAATCAAAAAATCTTGACTTTATCGTTGCCAATGATGTAACGATCGAAGGGGCAGGATTTGCGACTGAAACCAATGTTGTGACTTTTATTTCGCGTGACGGGGAAGTTGTTTCATTGCCCAAAATGCTGAAAGAAGAAGTTGCTGCTGCAATTCTCGACCGTGTGGTTGATTTGATGCAAGCATAAAATGTGAGCAGGAAAGAGGAGGAAAAAATTGAGCAAGAAACTATTTACATCTGAATCAGTTACTGAAGGTCATCCTGATAAAATGGCAGATCAAATTTCAGATGCCATTCTGGATTCTATTTTGGCTCAGGATCCATTTGCCCGGGTAGCAGCAGAAACGCTTGTAACGACCGGTCTGGTGCTGGTGTCGGGTGAAATCACGACAGAATGCTACGTTGATATTCCCCGATTGGTCAGGAATACAATTAAAAATATTGGCTATACACGAGCGAAATATGGTTTCGACAGTGAAACATGCGCAGTTTTAACTTCCCTGGATGAACAATCAGGCGATATTGCCATGGGAGTTAACAATGCCCTGGAAGCCAAACGCGGTGAAATGACAGACTCTGATGTTGCAGCGATCGGTGCCGGTGATCAGGGTATGATGTTCGGATATGCTACCAATGAAACTGCTGAGTTTATGCCGATGCCGATCCTGCTGGCCAGTAAAATGGCCAAACGATTGACTGAAGTAAGAAAAGAAGGGATCATCCCTTATCTGCGTCCGGATGGAAAAACCCAGGTAACAGTCGAGTATGAAGATGACAAACCGGTTCGGATCGACACGGTAGTTGTTTCCACCCAGCACCACCCTGAAGTGAATATATCTACAATTGAAAGCGATATTATAGAACAGGTAATAAAGAAAATAATTCCGGCAGAAATGCTTGATCAACAAACAAAGTACTATATCAA
>JAGFXV010000409.1 GCA_017861475.1 Bacillota bacterium
CAGTCAGCATAAAAAGTAAGCAAGGCCACTCCAGACTGGTTGGTTACCAGGCCGTCAAAATCCGGCAGGGACGTATCATAAAGATAGGCTCCCCTTCCCTGGTGCTGTTTGTCGACGCGCATGATCCTGTCGCCGTGCACCTGCCGGCAGCAAACTGCCTGTCCCAGTTCCAGCTGAAAATTGGCCAGGAATTTTTCCCGGTTCGAAATCACCCGTTCCTGCTCATCCTCAACATGCAGACCCATATTGGCGGAATTAAAAGCTGCAGTACTCGAGCCCCCGGTACGGGTGGAAAAAGCTATATCCGCTCCGGCTTGCTGCCATTTTTCTATCGTATAATAGGCAATTCCGTTGCCCTCATTTAAAATCCAAGCAGACATTTTATTTCCATCACTTTTGTTTCATTTGATCAATGGTATTAATAAAACCGTTTAAATCAGTAAACTGGCGATATACGGAGGCAAATCTTACGTAGGCAACTTCATCCAGATCACGCAGCTTGTCCATTACCATTTCGCCAATCGCCATGCTGCTGATCTCTCGCTCATTTTTATCCCGCAGTTCAGCTTCGATCTGGTTTACCATATGTTCGATTTGTTCAATGCTGACAGGGCGTTTTTCACAGGCCCGGCCAATACCATTCAATAGTTTGTCGCGATCAAACTGCTCTCTGGTGCCATTCTTTTTAACGACCAGTAACGGGCGTTCCTCAACTCTTTCGTAGCTGGTGAATCTTCTTTTACAAACTACGCATTCCCGCCGTCTTCTGATGGCAGAACCATCTTCACAGGAACGACTGTCAATGACCCGGCTGTCTTCCTCCTGGCAGAATGGACATCGCACGCCAACTACCCCCATCCTTAAAAAGCCTCTATGCCCTTATTATGAACAAATTCGCATCTTTATTCAACTGTCAGCGCCGATTTAATAACGTTCATCTTCCGGCAGATATTTTTTGGCGTATGGAGAGTCGATCTCACTGAAAGTCGGCACTTCCACCAAAATAACGTCCCGGCCGATCCTGACGATTTTATCCCAGGGAACAATCACTTCCTCCCGTCGGGAAAAAATGCTCCAGCCCCGCAGCCTTCCCGGCAGTACAAAAGCCAGCACCTTGCCTCTTTCCATATCCAGATCGATATCAATGATGTTGCCTAGTTTCTTGCCATCAAGAATATTAACTACTTCCCGCGCTCTCAAATCAGATATTTTTACCATCCTGTCACCCTCTCCCACCAAGCATAATTTGCTCTTCTGTTAATATATGAAAAGTGTGGACAAAAATTGCCTGTTGTCTGCAAAGACCCAGAGAGGCAGAGTATCTGTGCTGCGAGGAATCAGTAAATTTAATTTTATTTGATCATGTTACGTTATAGTATAGTATTTTATCGTGTTTTACTTTACAATTATAAAGGACAAGAATTATAATTTTATTGTGAATATGCCATATAATGGCATTGATTGAATATGATACTTAATCACTCTGATCCAAACTAGCTTGTGGCTGATACCATACAGGCTACATCGGAATTATAACCAGAAAGGAGTTGAATCATATGTCACATGATGCACATCCAGTAGAAGAAAAAAGCAAGGGAGCTTTAATGGTTTATAATCTGATGGGTTTTCTGCTGGCAGCCGGAATCGGCGGCGGACTGCTGTATGCTTTGATCTATCTTCTCAACTCTTAATTGACTTATAATACAATATGTAAGAATTATAATCTGGGCTCAAATATAAGTATCTGAGCTCAGATTTATTTTTCTCATGTAACTTGTTCATGACATAGCCGTATCAATTTTTACTCATTTGGAAAACTGTATACAAACTTCAGTGTATAAATTCATTCTTCATTTGTGTTATTATTTACTTTAAATAATATTGATGCATATATCTTGTGTGCTTTTAAATTTTTAAAATAAAATAATTCAGAAGGAGTGACCCTCATGTCAATGCAGATCAGTTATCAGAAGACGTCCAGTCCCAAAGAAAAGCCTGCGCCGTCAAGTCTTGGCTTCGGAAACTATTTCAGCGACCACATGTTCATAATGGACTACACCGAAGGCCGCGGCTGGTACAATCCCCGCATCGTTCCTTACGGCCCTCTGCCGATGGACCCCTCGGTCATGATATTTCACTACGGTCAGGCAACCTTTGAAGGCTTGAAAGCATATAAGGCAGCAGATGGCAGAATACTTTTATTCAGACCAAGTGCCAATATGGCCAGAATGAATATTTCCAATGAACGGCTCTGTATTCCCCAACTAGATGAAGCATTTGCGGTTGAAGCCATCAAGGCGCTGGTTAATTATGATCAGGACTGGATCCCGGACGGAGATGGCAATTCTCTCTATATAAGACCGTTTGTCATTGCTACTGATCCTTATCTGGGGGTAAGACCTGCTCATAATTACATGTTTATCGTGGTATTGTCACCGGTAGGGGCATATTATCCTGAAGGCATCGATCCGGTCAAAATATATGTGGAGAGCAATTATGTCCGTGCAGTCAAAGGCGGCCTTGGCTTTACCAAAACCCCTGGCAATTATGCTGCCAGCCTGAAAGCCCA
>JAGFXV010000070.1 GCA_017861475.1 Bacillota bacterium
TTCTTTTTTCAGCGCATCCATAAACTGACTGAGAATCCCTCGGGCCTCCTCGGGTCCGACCGAAAGCACTCCAATAAATTCGTCCCCGCCCCAGCGTGCTGCAATCCCATATCCCTTGATTGCCTTGCGCAGCTCATCAGCAACCATTACAAGGACTGCATTTCCAAACATGTGGCCATGACTGTCGTTAACTTCTTTAAAATAGTCAATGTCCAACATGAAAAGCGTCTTTTTCTGTTTGCGGTGTTTCCGGATGAATTCCAAATACTGTTTGGAGAATAACTTTTTGTTCGGCAGTCCGGTCAGTTCGTCCATATTCTCAATGGCTACGATACGCTTATCGTAATTAAAAAATACCACCATCGTGACAACGATACAGACCACAAGTGAAAAGAGCATGAAGAGCACATTGCTTTTTATCCTTTCCTGGAATGATCTGCTGATCGAGTTGGTCTCCATCTCCAACACCAGGTACCAGCCAAGGATGTCGTCATATTTTGTAATCAGACATTTTCGCTCACCGCCTGAGGTAAACCACTGTATTTCAGACTCACCGGACTTGTTCATCTTAATTTTTTCCTTGATTCCGGTGTACTTCGGCAGCTTGTCCTCACTCACAAAAATATCCGTACTGCCCATGAAAGAGTTCTCGGCACCGCCCACATTTATTATATAGACAGACAGATCATAGTCTTTTTCATAAGAACGGATCGTATCCTCTATAAAGGCGGCCTGAAGCCCCACCCCGATTACTCCCAGAAGTTTACCATCCTCCCCTTCCACGCGAAAGTTAACAAATACGGTAATGTTATTATTATTGGCCTCGTTCGTATCAACCTCTAAATCATACTCATGCCCGGATGCTAAAAAATTATAGTACCAGATGTCATGCGCATCATTCTTTGAAATGGTTTTGTTTAAGCCGTCCTGATAATAATAGTTGCCGGTCTGAGCTGAGACGCAGAACACTGTCGTATAGTCGTACTTTAACTGATAAGCCTTCAAATAACTATATAACTGTTGCAGATAAGCATCGTCCCCGACGCTTTCAGGTTCCTTCAAAAGCCATGCTTTAAGAAACTCATCGTTTGCCATTGTCTTTGACACCATCACCGGTATGCTCATGGAATTTTTGATATGGTTAGAAATATCTATATCGGCAAGACTAACCGTATTTTCCAAGTGCTTTTCGGCCAGTTGCTGATATGATTTGGTATCTTTATACACGCTAATGGTAAATCCAGCCACAATAGAAAAGATAATGATTATGATACTAATCAGCTGTATGTGTTTTTTCATATTTGACTCCTCTGGGTGCACTGCAATTATGCGGTTGGTAAATTAATGTCTTTTTTTACCTTAGTTCCTTGGCTGGAAATAGTCAATTGAAAAAGTAATTTTATGCTATTCTAATGATTTCAGCTAATTAGGTTGGATTAAAAATTACTGATGAGGTTAACGTAAAACTCTATATACTGCATGTAATTATCAATGGGAATCCTTTCGTCCATGCCATGACTGATTTCGCCTTTTTCCTTGAATGAGGGGGTGAACCGATAAATATAAGGAGTTAGAACTGCGTAATGCTTTGAATCTGTGCCTCCGGTTGTCATCCAGGGAATACATACGGTATCAGGAAATATCTGCTTAATCGTTCGGCAAAGGATTATAAAACTCTGGGAATAAGTTGGTGATGGTGATGGGGCAACATTGCTGAATCCAATTCTTTTGATATGTATATTGGGATCATCAATTGTCTTGGCAACCTTGGCAATGGCATGTTCAACCGATTCTCCGGGTAAAAGTCTTATGTTTATGATGGCCTTGGCACTGGCGGGGAGAACGTTGTCCTGATATCCACCCTCAATAATGGTTGGAGCAATCGTTGTACGAAGCATGGCGGCGCTGGCGTTATCCTGTAAAAGAACTTTTTCAACTATGCCTCCGGTTAGCCATAGATTACTGAAAACCACATTATACGGAAAATCCATATTAGCTATTCCATAGGAAAGCGTAGGCTCAACATAATGCAGGGTAGCTGGAAATGGATTGTTCTGAAGCTTGACAATGGCCTCACAGATGATTCCAATCGTTGTTTGTTTTTCTGGTTCGGCTGAGTGGCATGATTCTTTGTTTATGGAAAGTTCCAGGGTTAGGTATCCTTTTTCGGCGGTGGCGATGAGTGCAGTCTTCCCTTTCAGACCCGGTATGGTATTTTCAACTACGGCTCCACCTTCGTCTATCACACATTCAGGTACAATATTCCGAGACTTGAGGAGCTCGGCAATCTTTTGCGCACCGTTGGTCCCCAATACCTCCTCATCATGACCAAAAGCTAAAATGATTGTACGTTTGGGCGTAACTCCATTCTTCAGCATATATTCAACTGCCTCAAGTATAGCCATAACCTGAGATTTATTGTCTCTGGCTCCCCTGCCCCAGATTTTGCCTGCGGATATATCTCCTGAAAAAGGGGCATGTTGCCACTGGCTTAAAGTATCCCTTTCGATATCTACAACATCAAAATGGGCAGCTAGTATTACCGGTTTTAATGAATTGTCAGTACCTTGCCATGTATACAGAAGGCTATATTGGTTTACCTTTTCCAGGCGCAGGGTTTGATGAACAAGCGGAAAAGATGTTTTAAGGTAGGAATGGAATTCTTCAAATTGACTATAGTCAAATTTTCCGGGATCTCTATAGGAAATGGTTCTGAATTTAATGGCGTCTGCAAGACGATGACTGGCTTGATCTGGGGCAAGGTTAATTCCAGCGGTGGGCGTGATATCTCCTATTTGATTGTCCTTCCCAAATAGGATATTAATACAAATGACTGCAATAAAAAGAGACAACACTATTAACATCCATACGCTTACTTTATGTCTCATGAATAACTCCTCCTTTTTAAACTGCTGGAATCAGTCTAGGTATGAAAGAGAGGAGTTTCAATGAGAATAGGTTCTCATTTTGGGTAATGTGGTTAATAGGAATATCTTCCTAGTGATCTGCCAGGCGAAGAATTAGAATGGTACAGATCCGTTTTGGCTGAAGTGAACGATCAGCTCATATCTATTCTTGATCCCGGTTTTCTTGTAGATATTATAAATATGATTTTTAACTGTATTCGGTGATATAAAAAGTTGCTCGCCAATTTGATTATTGTTCTTGCCAGCTAAGATCTCCCTGACTATTTCGAGTTCTCTCACGGTCAAGCCATACATGCTCCCAAAGGTTTCAAGGTTTTCAGGCTCTTTTAAATCATTCGTGTCAATTTGTCTGCTTTGCAGCAAATATTTTAATCCCAGTAGATTGATAACAAGGTAAATAATCTGGGTAAATGGTATTTTAAAAATCCATTGGGGTATGCCGGGTAAGAGATTGGTTATCGTGTAAATCAACCAATAGACTATCAGTCCGGATATGATAGTTATGTGCATACTTCGGTAATACTTTGGGGTTTGCGGCAAATTTGTAAAGGCATATAATGAACAACCCACCAGGAACAAGTCAAAAATCCATGAAACCAAACCCGGTGCTGCGACAGGCATGACCAGAGCCAGGCAAAATGCCAGGATCAAACTAACAGGTATGCGTTTTTCTGTAATATTGGATATTAGTTTAACGAGCGCAACGAATGTTAAGATACTGAACAAAAACGTAACGATTCCCAGAACAGTCCAAAAAGATTCAGGGATGGCGGTTACGTTTTTGGAAAAGTAGATCCTGATTGCATCAAGGATCATATTCATGGTAAACATCAAATCGGCATAAACAATCCATTGCCATACGATGTCTTTTTGCTGATAGTATTTCATCCAGGCCATGGAAAGGGTAATCATCCCTAAGGAAATTGCTGTAAAATGCAAAATGACAACCAGATGAATCATATAATAAAACTCCTAAAGCCAAGTCATAAAATAATTTATCTCTAAATAACAACCCTGTTGAGCAAGGCTAATTGTCATTTTATTATACAATATCGATCACCCTAAACAGAACAGGTCCCGAATTGTGTATTTCTAGATTAATCGTATATTACATTTTTCCCTTCATCACTTAACTTTTTTAAAGAGGAAAGCATTTGATTTATTTCTTCATCGGAATGTCTTTCCCATGAACCTAATTCGGCTATTATTTTCAAAGGAGATTTAGACCTATAAGAACGTGTTGGATTTCCAGGAAATCTTTTGTCAGTTAAGTTCGGATCATTTTCAAATTCACCTAATGGTTCTACAATATAAATTCTTTCTTTTAAGTTAGAAGCCGCTAATTCAGCACCCCATTTAGCAGCACTTAATGTTGCGGTAAAATAAATATAGTTGGATTTTTTATTTTGGTAATTTGATAAGTGTTGTGGTTCTAATAAATCTCCAATTTTCAGTTCTGCTTTAGTACCGTGAAAAAAAGGGCCATTATCTAAAACATCTTTTTTGTCATTCATGATGATACACTCCTTTTATTTTTTATAGACATCAGTAGAAATATAAAAGCCGTCCGGGGCACGTATTAACGGGAAGATTCCGCCCCATATATTAGATCGGCAATTCGCTGCGCAAAATCTGACCATAATGGTTTAGGAAAGCCATGCCCCATTCCTTCAAATGTTACCAGTTCCGCTCCTGGAATAGCTGCAGCAGTGGCACTTCCTCCGCTGATGTTTATCATCTTGTCGTTTTCACCATGAATTACAAGCGCAGGAATTCGTAAAGAGCGGAGCTTTTCTGTGCGGTCTCCGGATTTGAGAACCGCCACCGCCTGTCGTAACATTCCCAATGGATCATGATCGCGATCCCATGCGCGACCGGTATTTTCGGCAGCAACACTTTCATCCAGAGGATATTTCGGGGATCCAATCGCTTTAAGTGAACGAACTTGCCAATCAATATAGCCTTGGCGGTCGTCACTTGGCGGTGCGCCCAAATTTGCCAAAGCTGTATAGTCAGGCTGCCCAACAGAAGGATCACCGGTAGTAGACATCATGGAAGTCAGTGACCGGACCCTTCCCGGATACTCTATCGCGATTGTCTGGGCGATCATTCCGCCCATTGAGGCACCAACAAGATGAACACTATCCAATCCAAGGGCATCCATAAGGCCTACTGTATCTGCTGCCATGTCAGAAAGCGTATAGGTCACGGTTGAAAAATCGGATTGTACCGCTGAGAAGTCCGGAACAGGTGCGTTAGTGAAGTGTGTAGAAATTCCGGTATCTCTGTTGTCAAACCGTATTGGGTGCAGACCACGGCTAGCCAATTCTATGCAAAAGCCATCCGGCCAGGCAATCATTTGTGCTCCACCACCCATTATCAGAAAAACAGGTGGTAATACTGGATCACCAAAGCGTTGGTAGGCCATATTGATTTTTGCAGGGCCAATATTTTGAACGCATTCTTCATCATGAATTTGTTTTGTATTCATGGTCCTTTTCTCCTTTCGGTTCCATCAACAACAAATTTCAGCCAAAGCTCATGATGATATTATATGGATGCCTATGAAACATAAACAGTCTATAATACATTTTTTTATCATGTTAAAATTAAAGTGGAGATAGCTAAGGGCCTCTTCATAATGAAGAAGCCCTCAAAATTTTTTATTTAATTTTCATCCTCACAAATGAATTAGGATTCGCATGGTGGAGGCAGGCCCGTGCACGACCTTTTATCCTAGTAGCTGTGCTGCGGGGTGCGGGAATGATTCTTTTTCCGGGATGGACTGGCGTTACGACGATAGCCGTTATTGTTCTCTTTGGGTGTTCGGACATTCTTGACATGAATCGGCGGCGCCTCAGTCAAAACCGGCAAGGGTTTCTCTTCCGGCTCACGGGTCATTATCTTAAGGGCAGCCGCCATCAAGGTTTCAGAATCATATTCGTCCAGCAAGCCCTTGGCTAAAGCACGATAGGCCTGAATCTCTGCTAGGCCACACACTTCCAACAGATTATTCACAACCGCCTGCTGTAAACCGGCCAAAGCATCACTGGGCGTAGGCATGGGTATGCGGCTGATCTTATGTTTGATTGATTCTTCAATGTACTTCAAATGGCTCATTTCCCGGGTCGTCACAAATGTAATGGCCAACCCGGTTTCGCCTGCCCGGCCAGTCCTTCCGATACGGTGGACATACCACTCCGCGTCCTGAGGTATATCAAAGTTATAGATATGAGTCACCCCGCTGATATCAAGTCCCCGGGCGGCTACATCGGTGGCCACTAAAATATCGATCGTTCCGGCCTTAAATTTTCGCATTACTGTATCTCGCTGACTCTGGGTCAAATCCCCATGGATACCATCGGCCGAGTATCCCCTTTTGCTTAGGGCTTCGGCGATTTCATCGACCCGACGCTTGGTGCGGCCAAAGACGATGGCCATGTCGGGATTCTGCATATCCAGCAGGCGGCACAGGACATCCAGCTTCTTGCCCTCCGGCACCTCCATATACTGCTGTTCGGTATTGACCACTGTCACCGCCCGTGGATTGATATGGACCATCTCCGGATTTTGCATGAACTCACTGGTAAGGTTGCGAGTATGCAAAGGCATGGTGGCAGAAAACAACAGGCTCTGACGTTCCTGGGGGGCTTGCCGGAGTATTTCTTCGATATCCTCTTTGAAGCCCATATTGAGCATCTCGTCAGCTTCATCCAATACCAGCACGCTGATCCGATCCAGCCGAATCGTACGTCGACGAAGATGATCCATCAGCCGGCCTGGAGTTCCTACGATTATCTGGGGGCGGTTTTTAAGGGCACGTATCTGGCGTTCCATCTCCTGTCCTCCATAGATAGGCAGAGAACGGATTTTTTTATGGCTGCCTATCTTATTGAGTTCTTCCGCCACCTGCATCGCTAACTCGCGGGTGGGGACGATAACCAGTCCCTGAACATGCGGCAGCTCCGGCTGGCATTTATCAACCAATGGTATCCCATAGGCAGCCGTTTTTCCGGTCCCGGTTTGGGCCAGGCCAATTACATCGCGGCCCGTCATCGCCAAAGGAATGGTCATCTCCTGTATAGGAGTGGGTTCTTCAAAACCCATATTACTAAGTGCAGATATGATGGTCGGGTCTATTTTGAGTTCTTGAAAATTTAACATTTATAATGGTTCTCCTAAATATTTTTTTATTAGTA
>JAGFXV010000071.1 GCA_017861475.1 Bacillota bacterium
GATCGCTATAATCAGACCATGCCAGGCAATATTGTCGGCTTCACGATAATTCTTTTTCCCCAAAGTACGGGCCAGCAAGGAAGTGATCCCCACCCCGGTAGCCGATCCGGTTGAAGTCAGCAGTATTTCAATGGGAATACAGAAGGTCAGGGCAGCCAATGCCGAAGAACCAAGGCGGGATACAAAGAAGGTATCGATCAAGGCAAAAAAAGCTGAAATCACCATTCCGGCCATGGCCGGAAACGAAAGGCTTACAATCAGTCTGCCTACTCTGTCTTCACCCAGCGCATGCTTTTTAATCGCTCTCTCCCCCTTCTTCCAAAACCTATGAAAGAAGGGGGAGGATTAGTATTTGATTTTAAACTTCTTCTGATTATATCCATGTATTTTCCCAAATTATTCTATAGGCAGGTAAAATAAAATAATATAGAGAAGTAAAGGAATATTGATATTTTTTCGATAAAGGATCATTATGGAAATCTTCAAAACAATTAGCCTGAATATCTTCTGTTTTTTCCTGCTGTTAGTTCTGCTACAAAGAACCTATAACCGCAAAGGCCAGTTATTGCTGCAAAATCGGTTGTTCATTGCACTGATCCTATCAAATATGATCATGCTGGTAGTTGATTCGTTGGGCTGGGCATTCAATGGCGGTCAATATATGTTTTTGAATACCTTGTTCAATACACTTTTGTTCGCATTAATGCCATTTCCAGTCACAATTTGGATACTTTATTCCAATTATCAGGTCTTTCATGACCAAATGCGGATGAAACGAGTTATCTATCCCCTGGCCTTGTTGATCATTATTAATGCAGTTATATCCTTCAGCAGCCCTTGGACCGGTTGGTTTTTCCATGTTGATCCGTATAATTTATACCACAGAGGTCCTTATTTCCTCTATCATGCCGGTCTGGCTTATGCAATGCTGTTCTATTCATTTCTTTTCATACATTTTAACCAGCCCTTAATTGAAAAGCGCTATTTTAATTCCCTGCTTTATTTCTTTCTTCCCCAGATGATCTGCAGCTCACTTCAGGTGCTTTATTTCGGACTCGCTTTAAACTGGGTGGGAATGGCTTTTTCGATTTTGGTTATTTATATAACCATTCAGGATAGCGCCATGAAAATGGACTACCTTACCGGAGCCTATAATCGGAGACAACTGGACGATTATCTGCGTGATAATATTATGAATAACCCTCGAAGAAAAAAGTTTGCCGCCATAATGATTGATTTGGATGATTTTAAGGCAATCAATGATTCCTATGGTCATTCAATAGGCGATGAAGCACTGCAGAACACTGTTGCAATATTGCAGAATAGTATTCAAAGCAATGACATTATTATACGGTACGGCGGAGATGAGTTTCTTGTTCTCCTAAAACAAGATAATCCAAGTGATCTTGAGGCAACCGTTGCCAAGATTGAAAAAAGTATGGAACAATTTAATGCTGACAGCAACTGTACCTATAAACTGAGTTTCAGTATGGGCTATGCCTTGTTTAATCCTCATTCAGATATAACGCCCGCTGAGTTCTTAAAGTATATCGATGCCTTGTTGTATAAAAACAAAAACGAAAAAGCGATGGTGGTTGTCAATCCTCATAACGTAGCGGCGGCTGATTGATTAAAATGATATGACAAAAAACCTCCGACCAGTGCTCTTGCATAGCTGGTGGAGGTTTTAATATATTGGTGCAAAAATACTTGCAGCCAAATTTGAATCTTAACAGTCTATCGCTTGTCTATTCTTCATCGCTCTTATAATAGCTCGCCGATTGGCCGGACAATGTATTGGACCAGGCAGAATACACATATTTATTATCATCTTCCGCAGGATATGTGTAATAAAAACGAGTTTTAAAGGTATACTGCCTTGCATTTATCAAGGTCTCGCCCAATCCCCCCTCATCAAATGTGTTGACCGTAATATAATACACTCCTGATTTTCCGGGAACCGGTTCCTGCATAAACACCTCCAGACCACCGCCATCCGGGCTCCAGTCTTCATTATCAACTTGTGTGTAAATTTCCATGTCAACCCACCCGTCAGCCGGGCGAACCTGGTCCAACGTCCGCATACTGTCAGGGATGGTAGCTTCAAAACGGAAATAGGGAACGCCGCTGTCATCCTTTAAAGACTGCAGATTGGAAATGGCGGGGGCAGGAATACTTCCGGGAACTCCGGTCGGCAACATCGGCACGGCCACAGGGATATTGTCTCCGGTTTGGATCTTTGGTGTATCTCCGATTCCGTACGAAATGGCAGCTGATTTCGTTATATTGTCCCAGGAGACTTCACATCCCAGGCTTTCTCCAATAAACCTCAGCGGCAGCATAGTACGCCCGCTGGCTGATATATATGGTGCTGCATCGGTAGTCTTGCTTACACCGTTTACCCGTACGTTCTTGCTGCCGATCCACAATTCCACCATTTTTCCGTCATAAAAGGTGGTTACCTTGCGCTCATTCGCGTCCCATTCTATACTGCCGCCCATTTCGGTAACCAAAGCCCGAATAGGTAGGAAGGTTCTGCCGTCTATTATTTCGGGAGCTGTACCAAAACCTGCATCTATTTCCTTCTGTACTCCATTGCCGCTCATCAGAGGATTACCTATAGTAAATATCATGCTTCCGGTGTTTCCTGCCGAGATTCCCGGTACAATCGCCGAAACTTCATTGGAAGCTGTCCCTAAGCTGTTATCTGCAAACACCGGCTTTACAATGTAGTAGTAGGTCATCCCCGTCTGAACATTGGGATCGATGTAGGTGACATCTGTATAATTATTACTGGCCAGGGGAGTATTCGGCTGATTTCCCGGGCTGGTAGATTTGTAAACGTTGTATCCTGATACTCCCCGGGAGTCTGTGATGCTATTCCAATCAAGCCTGACAGTGCCTAGATTAGCCTGGGCCTGCAGGCTGATGGGAGCAGCAGCCTGCTGCTGACTGCCGCCCGTGGGTACCATCGGTATAGGTTCTACCGGATAGCCCTGCCACGGATTGGTATATCCGGTTGTCCCGGGGTAATTATATATTTTCAGATCATCGCTGCATTCGGCAAAAACTTCGGAGCCCATTTCAGGTGCATTGCCAAAAAATTTAGCGACGTTGAGATTATTGGATTGTAAAAAGGCATAATTTCCGATGTAGTTGACTTGCCGGGGTATGGACACTCTGTCCAGCGCAGAATGATAGAAGGCGCCTTCTTCAATGCGAGTCAGGCTATTGGGCAGGGTAATATCCTCCACCGAACAAAATTTGAATGCATAAGCGCCTATGCTGGTTAAACCTTCGGGGAGAGTAACTTTTTTGATATGATATTGATTTTTAAAAGCCCCCGGTGCGATCTTTCTGACCGGATGACCATCCACCATCGCGGGAATTACCAAATTTTCTGCGTCATGTTCGTAATAACTCGAGCCCATAATCATGGCGCTGTTGTCGGGCCTGATCTTATAAAGGAGACCGCCAGATGCCCAGTAGTAAGCATTGTCAGTTAACGGAGCCGGGGCAACTTCAGTGGGCTGATCGCACCAGGGATTGGTAAAGCCGGTTTTGCCGGGAAGATAGTAGATTTTGAAATCCGGCGCATTATTATAAAAACATCTGCTGCCGCCCACAATTCTGGGGGCATTGCCTAGAAAATTCACCGCTATTAGATTGGGACAGTTGCTTAAAGAACCCGTTACTATTTCTGTCACAGTATCAGGTATGCTGACACTTCGAAGGGACTCATAGTGCAGTATACCCATTAAATTGACCTTGGTAACCGGCGTCCCATAGATATTGGATGGCACTCCGATATCTGTTTCCGTCCCCACATAGCTGGTTATTTGTATCTTTGTTCCGTTATCTAAGCCAGTGAAATTAAAACCATGCCAGTTCTCGGAAGTGGCTGTAGCTGATGCAGACAAAGGCATCAGCTGCAACATTAAAAAAGCAGCTATAATAACGAACCCGCTTTTAAGCAAAAATGTAAGTTTTCTCATATAAACTCACTCCTATTGCTATTTGAATCAGGCACTAAAAGCCTTAACTTAATTGTTTTTCAATGATGCGGGCCCACTAATATCGGTAAACCCGCATCAGTAAATATCAGTTATTGGTAATACTCATATGCCCTGGTACAGACGATAACTGCCGCTTCGCGGGTAGCATTGCCTTCCGGGTCAAACATGTTGCCGCCCACTCCGTTGACGATACTTGCCTTGGAACAGTAGTAAACGCCGTCCCGTGCCCAGGATTTGATCTTGGCATCATCAGCAAACGGTGCTGTTCCCGCATTGCTGAAATCAGTGGTCGGGTTGATGACTTTCAGTGCCCGCAACAGGATCGTGGCCATTTGTTCCCGGGTAACCAGATCATTGGGCGCATATTTACTGTTGCCCACACCGGTCACAAGACCCAGATTGGCGGCTTTTAATATCTCCGGGTTGGTCGTATCGACAAAGCTGGCGCTGCCGACCGTACCAGCTTTGCCGGTATATGTTTCATACAGTTTGACAGCTATTTCTGCAAATTCCTCGCGGGTAATTTTGCCGGCCATATTGTCTTTGATCCGTTCGGTAATAAAACCGTATCCTTGTGCTTTGTCCAGTTCTGCTATCGCCCATGAACTGGCTCCCTTGTAAAAACTGCCGGATTGGTTGGTAAGATCATTGGACCAGGGGGAATACACATAATCCCATTCACCAGGTCCATCCCCATAGGAATACTGATACCACGATCTCAGTCTAAAACTGTATGTATGGTTATTAATCTGGATTTCTTCTATGCTGCCCTCATCCAGAACCTCTATTTCCGAGTTGAATACATTTGTTTTGCCGGACACACTGTTTGTTATGTAGGCATCCAAATGTCCGCCGGAATAATCTTCCCATTCGCCATTATCCAATTTCCTTTGGATATCAATTCCGACGATATTATCTTCCGGCTTGGTCTGGTCCAGATCGATAAGGCTCTGGGGGATACTGTACTCAATATAAAAATACGGAGTCCCATCGTCGTTTTGCCTGAGTTCCATTTTTTGATATTGAGGAGCTTCCAGTGTTGCGGGTACTCCGTCAGGTAAGGCCAAGGCCAGGGAAGGAAATATGACCAGGATCAGCCCCAGCAAAAAAGTAAATAGCAAAAAGTTTCGTTTCATTTGATCAGCCTCCTAAATAAATTGATACTCTACGTCAAGCTTCAAAGATTAGATTAGGCAAGCCTCCCTTCTATGAAACTTTCTTAAAGAATCCATCTCTCGTTTTTTGATGTAAAAAATATAATCCACCCTTTTTACTGTCCTGTAGTAATCGGCAAATAAAGTGTAATAACTATTGGATCAAATTTGATAGGCGATAATGATCTTTTTCAGTCCTAATATTACCTATATACAAAAGGAGTTCAAAAGCCGTGCATAGACTTTGGAACTCCTTTATACCCGCTGATTCATTTTTATGTAAGCATTTTTCGATAATCTGTTGGCGTAAAACCGGTATTTTCTTTAAAGATTCTGGCATAATGTCCATGGTAATCCAAACCACATACGGAAAAAGCTTCGGAAACAGTAATATTCGGATCTATCAGCTTCTCTTTGATTTTGTTGATTTTTATATTTACGTAATAGCGGTAAGGTGTACAGCCAACGTGCTTTTTAAAAAGACGCGTAAAGTGTGACGTACTCAGATTAACACGTTTGGCAAGATCATTTATATTAAACTGCTCCTGCCAGTGGTTTTCCATGTATTCTCTGGCGTCCGTGATCTCCTGTTTACCCCGGTAAACCTTTTTGGTTATGAAAACAGCCACGAAGCAGACCGGTTTATTGTCCGTTCCGGGAATCGGGAAAGTGGTGATATCCTGATACAAGGCCATGATATCACTGTCGCCTTCTCCGTACCTTTCAATGATGTCCTTATAGGGAACATTTATATCATTTAAATAAACGGTTTTCCCTTTTAGAACCTGTCGAACCTGATCAGTTAACCCCAACCTTAACATGATGGGGTCATTAAATACATTGTATCGGCCCACATGCATTTCCGGATCCCCAATTTGAAACTCTCTGACCATGGCATTATTGATCATTAACGAAGTCCCTTCGAGGGACAAAACCTGTATCGGGTAAGGAAAGAACTCGATGATCTTTGAAAATAATTCTTCATTTCCGAATGCTTCCTGGAATGACTGTATAATCATATTTTGAGTTTCATTCATTCGTTTCTGCAAATGGTCTTCTCTCCATTCCCAAACACTCAAATTTATTATTTAATTGCAGTTCATATAAAACATGATGAATGTACAAGTCCATCTCTCCCAGCTCAGAATATCCTCCAAAATATCTCTTGATTCTAAAATACTTTTTTATTTAATAATATACCTTTGTTAAAATAATACGAAACAAACACAGTCAATTTAGGGGTACCTAAAAAATTAAGGAAACCCCTGCATAAAAATTATTTCAATTCATATTACTAAAATTCTATTCGGCTGAGAAAGTTGGCCTGATCTGCATCTTTCGGCCATCCATAAGGATGATCACCGCTCCGTTTTGAACGGTACGCAGGATTTTGCAAAAAGTATACCCCCCTAAAATTCAGGGGGGTCGATTTGAAACTGCCTTATTCTTTTACGCATTAATCATAGTATTGATATTTGCGGCTAAACCTGAAGGTACCTCCTCCGCTGTCTTATACGGTAAGCGAAGAGTATGGTAAGCAACATCAAAACTGTTCCCATCAGCATCGGATGGTATATCATATATACTATGGCAATTACCGGGGCCAGCAATACTCTGACCAATATTCTCATTGGTTGGCTGTTGGCGATCACAGCCGCTATGGGCGGTGAATTGCGATAGTAGAATTTCACAAAAGCAGTACCCCAAGCATTTGTTAACAAATATTTGTCGCGGAACTGCCGCAGCAAGGCTACCGGCCAGGTGAACTTGGAGCCGAAGGCGGCGGTAGCGATGAAGCATTCATCCGTTGGCTGCGTTAATGTTTCGAACGTTCTCCCATATTTTACAGCATAATCTCTTGCTGTAGATTGATCTAAACCAATAATCTTGGTTGTGGTTGGAATTGTTTCTGCATCATCATATATTGCTATTGTGGCGGAGTTAAATGTAATA
>JAGFXV010000410.1 GCA_017861475.1 Bacillota bacterium
AAGCCTTATCAATCATGGATGAATGTATGGAACTGGCAGCTCAAATCAAGCAAAATGACAATTCCCAGCAAATTTCATTGTTCGGTGACAGTAGCGAGCTGCTCATTGAAGAACCTCGCAGCAAAGTCAAAGGAGAAATGGACAGCCGTGAATTGCTGAGCCGGGAAAAAGAAGTATTGGGCTTTTACGTATCAGAGAACCCGTTGGATAGGTATCGTGACATAATCCCCCTGATCATCAGCGAAGAATTGGGGGATCTTGAAAAAGATAATCACGAAGGCTATGTCAGAGTTGCGGGTCTGGCCAG
Organism: Bacillota bacterium; assembly: GCA_017861475.1. Lineage (GTDB taxonomy): Bacteria > Bacillota > Syntrophomonadia > Syntrophomonadales > Syntrophomonadaceae > Syntrophomonas_B. Next base: position 308 of record JAGFXV010000410.1, read on the forward strand.
TGAATTGAGTAAAAAAGTAAGCCGCAAAGGTGAACCGTATGCACGGTTTGTGCTGGAAGATTTAAGCGGCAGGATGGAAATGATGATCTTTCCTTCGGCTTACCAAAAGACGATCCATCAAATTGAACCGGATCAGCTGCTGATTGTCGAAGGGTTTATTGATCGGCGCGATGAAACGCAAAAAATATCAGTCCGGAATATTGGAGTACCCGGCAAAGTTCTGAAAGACATCCATATAAGACTGCCTTATGAAAAAGCTGATGATGAAGGCAGACGTGAATTGGTGGATAAATTGGCCCAATACCCAGGTGATATTGAGGTGGTTTTGCACCTGCCCAACAAAAAGGTAATGGTGATGACCGAAAGATACAATGTTGCCTCCAGTTTGCAATTAAAAAAGGAACTGACCAGTTTGTATGGAAAGGGCAGCATATGGTACAGCTGACCCAGCATTACCTGCCAGGAGGGAAATGAATTAACCCGAGCCGTTTGGAGCAGACTATACTGTGGTTAAAGACAGGGAACCAATTAATTATCACCGGTTGATTCAATCAATTGCTAAGATTAAATTTACCACAATGATTGACTGATTAATTGGAGGGATACGTTTGCACAAACTGGCGGTTTTGACCAGCGGCGGTGATGCTTCGGGTATGAATGCGGCAATTCGGGCTGTAGTGAGAACAGCCATATATATGAATATGGAAGTCTACGGAGTCCGGCGAGGGTTTGCGGGTCTGATAGAAGACGATTTAATTAAGATGAACGCCGGGTCGGTAGCTGACATTATTCAACGCGGCGGTACGATATTGCAAACATCCCGGTCAGAACATTTCAAAACGGATGAAGGCCGGCAAAAAGCCAGAGAGAATCTGGTTAACCGGGGCATTGAAAATCTGGTGGTAATTGGCGGGGAAGGCAGTTTAAAAGGAGCCTATCATATTTCCCGGCTGGGGATTAATGCCATCGGAATTCCGGCTACAATTGACAACGATATTGTTTTTACCAAATCCATTGGATTTGACACCGCAGTCAACACCGTACTGGAGGCCATCAACCGAATCCGGGATACAGCCAGCAGCCACGGACGCAACTTTATTATTGAGGTAATGGGCCGGGACTGTGGTGAAATCGCTCTGGCAGCCGGAGTGGCCGGGGGAGCGGAGTCAATTTTGATTCCGGAAATAGAAACCGATATAAACGCGGTGATAGATAAAATCAATCAGGGGATCAAGCGCGGCAAACTTCATAGCATCATCATTGTAGCCGAAGGTGTTTATCCTCCGCTGGAGTTAAAGAATATTATCGAAAGCAAAACCGGGCATGATACCCGCATAACCATCCTGGGCCATACCCAGAGGGGTGGTTCGCCGACAGCACAGGACCGGATTTTGGCTTCCTGTATGGGCAAAGCTGCAGTAGAGTTGATCGGTTCGCCCAAAAGAAATCAAATGGTGGCCTCAGACGGCAAGCATATTTTTTCCTTGCCTCTGCAGGAAGTTATTAATGGAGCAAAAACGTTGGACCTGGAGATGTTTGAGATTGCCCGAATACTTTCCATATAGAATGGGGTGTTAGTATGCGCAAAACCAAAATTATCTGCACCATTGGGCCAGCCAGTGAAGATCTTGATCAGCTCAAAAAAATGATAAACAATGGGATGAATGTGGCCCGGCTGAATTTCTCACATGGAACTTATGAAGAGCATGAGAAGCGCATTAAACGGGTAAGACAGGCAGCGACCGAGCTTGACATCCCGGTTGCCATCATGCTGGATACCAAAGGGCCGGAGATCAGGACCGGCAAGCTCGAGGATGGAAAGGTAAATTTGCAGGCTGGACAGCGCTTTGTTCTGACCAGTCGGGACGTTAAAGGGAATGAAAACGAAGTTCAGGTCAGTTATGCACCATTGGCCAGGGAAGTTGGCCAGGGAAGTACCATACTGCTGGCAGATGGCCTGATCAATCTGCATGTGGAGGAATGCCGTGCCGACGATTTGATCTGTTCAGTCGTAAACGGCGGTGTATTGGGTGAAAAAAAGGGTGTCAATGTACCTGGAGTAAGGATCAATATGCCTTTTCTCAGCGAAAAAGACATCGCAGACATAAATTTTGGGATTGATCAAGAGGTTGATTTTATAGCCGCGTCCTTTGTGAGAAGTGCGGAAGATGTGCTGGAAATCAGACGTATCCTGGAACAAAGAAATGCGGACATTGATATTATCGCCAAAATTGAAAGCCAGGGAGCGGTGGA
>JAGFXV010000411.1 GCA_017861475.1 Bacillota bacterium
TTACAAAAATCCAGTCAACGGGATCATGGGCATCGGCAGTTGGCGGGAATGGCCAAGCCATATCCGGATGGATCATGGACAAGAAAAGGTCCGGATTCCTGGTATCCCAACCCCTGGTTTCGAGATCAACCATCTCCTGAATTTTTTCTTTTATCAAGGTACTCATATATTCCTTCCTGGTATTGATTAACGAAAAGGAAAACCGGCCGCATAGCGATAGGGTGCATTGATTTTTATAATTATAATTTATTTATATTTCTTTTTTTTTCCCCGCAATTGAGGCAATATTCTCTATGCACACAAAGCAAGTAGCCGCATTTAGAACAGATCCATTTTCCTTTCTCTCTTTTTATATAATTCCTTATGCCATTCATTTTTATGTCATTTAAATTAACCAACAAGCTCATGTGGTATTTTGTACTATATCTTTTATCCAGTTGTTTTAATCGTCGGCAAGGGAAAGTGTCGCATTGAAAGCAATATTTGTATTTATTAATTATTCTTTTCTCGCAGTTTTTTATTATACAACGCGAACAGTATTCAGGTTTATGATGATTGTTATTATTGCATCCGCCGCAGGTAATTGTTGATTTGAATTGCGACAAACAAGTAGCGCAATTTAACCCGCATGGAGCAATCATGACAATTTTTATTTTATCACTCATTTTTGCCCACTTTTAGGATGGGGCCGGTTTTTCAAAATCTCGGGCCACGGAATATTAAAAACTATACCAGACCACCAAATTCTCATGGAATGGCTTCATCCATGAAGTTTCTTCAGCAGCCATGCGATCCTTTGTCCAAGGTTCTGCGCTGTCGTTACGCCTTCCTCATCCTTATGTACCTCGCCTTTATCTTTGGCAACGCTCATGGCCCGTCCGGCAATAATCAGTTCATTACTTAAAAAAAAGTGGTTCATGGTTTCGACGGTATGTAACCCTCCGCTTCTGCGCAGACATGAAACGGCGGCTCCGACCTTGTTGCTGAACATCCGCCCGTTGGCCAACCCGACAAAGCCGGCCCGGTCTATCAAAGCCTTCATTTCCGCCGTTACATCCTGAAAGAACGACGGGGACCCTAAAACGATTCCCTCCGCCTTGATCATCTTTTCAATATACTCGTTGGCCGCATCTTTCTTTACCGCGCAACACTGATCCTTGTTCTCAAAACACTTGTAACAGGCGATACAGCCGGAAATCATTTTTCCCGACAGTTGTACAATCTCCGTTTCGATGCCTTCCTTCTCAATTTCCCGAAGAAGGTATCCCATCAATGTATAAGTATTACCGTCTTTTCTTGGACTGCCGTTGAAACCGATGACCTTCATATATGTTCTCCTCTCAATGACGCGATCTCTGACCGTAAACCTGTTATCATAAAAAAGGGTTCAGTTTCTATTCATAAAAAAGGGGACGGTTGTGCCCATTTCTTCCTAAGCTGAAGTCATACCCCGGTGCAACTGCGGATTTTTTATGAAGGTCGGGAAAAAAAGAAGATCACAGCCAATATAAACATTAAATGTGGAGCTATGATTATCCGATTGATATTTTGAAGTACGTCCCCTATTATGCCCAAAAGTTAACAGTCTCCCTTTGTTTGGTTGCGGCGCTAGTGCTCATTGCCTTCTTGGTCTAGGTGTCTACTGATACACCCCGTTTGAAATAGACATCTTCATGTTTTCTGAATTCTTCAGGAATAAATTTTCGAAAAAACGGGGCAAGATGGTCAGAAATCTTTCCATGCTTCGAAAACCCTACAATATCATTTCGGAATATGGGATCTAGTTTCACAACATCACCTGGCCCCTTCTTTGATTTCGTCACAGATACAAGGATTTTTTTCTTCTTTAAATATTCGACAAATGCAACGGCAAATTCACGCTGCTCAGATTTAGTGCCTTTAGCAAGCGAGACATCTTGATGCGATCCCGCAATCCTTCTCTCGATTGTTTTTGTTACTTCTCTTGCGGCGTCATACCAAGGTTGCCCCATAAGTGGATTAAGATCAGATTGATCCCTTACTTTTGCACCTTTAGTAAAAAGCCATTGCCGCGCATCATTCTCAGTTATTATCGCAGATGTTTTTTTATCGAATTCATCATATACAAAAAGCGATAATATTTCAGAGTTACTAAAGTCACACCCCGTTATTATTGCACCGTCAAGAGTAACCTGCTCAAGTATACAATCAATGAACTTTGCACCACGTATGTCTGATTTTCTGAAATCGGTACCTAACGCAATGCAATCTTTAAAACATGCGTTATTTAGACTGAGACCTGAAAAGTCGAAATCGCTGAGATCAATACTTTCAATCAAAACAGGCGTACCCAACAGGGTCAAATATTCATTATTCCGCCTAACTAGACCATAAATAAGTTTAAACAATGCATCTTTAACTGAAGCAGGAGAATTTTCATTAAATTTTCTCTGTAATGTTTCTGTCAAATCTGGTCTGAATTCACAAAAACCGCAAAAGAAATCCGCCACAGCATCAGAAACAATCACATTGTCGATATTAAAATACTCACGACCATTGAGAAGATGATCA
>JAGFXV010000412.1 GCA_017861475.1 Bacillota bacterium
ATCCCCGCATTGGCTCTTCATTCCTCTTTCCTGGCGTGGGGTATGGCGGTTCCTGCTTCCCCAAGGATGTCAGGGCGATAATAAAATTTGGGCTGGAGGCTGGCTATGCAATGAAAATCCTGCCCATGGTGGAGGAGGTTAACTATCTGCAAAAGCGCATGCTGGCAGAAAAAGTGATTGACTATTTCGGGGGCAATGTAAAGGGAAAGAAGATTGCTCTGTGGGGGCTTTCATTTAAGCCCAAGACCGATGATATGCGGGATGCTCCCGCGATAGAAATAATTAACCTGCTTCTTGCTGCCGGAGCGGTCATTGAGGTATTTGATCCAGTTGCGGCAAAGGAGACAAAAAAGATTTTTGGCGAGCGCATTGGCTATGGGATAAAAAATTATGATGTGCTCAAGGATGCAGATGCCCTGCTGGTAATAACCGAGTGGAATGAGTTCCGGGAGCCGGATTTTGCAAAAATTAAGAGCCTCATGAAAAACCCGGTGATATTTGACGGCCGTAATATCTATGACGGCAAGAAGCTGAATGAAAAAGGGTTTACCTATTTCAGCATTGGCAAGAAACCTTAAGGTAAGATAAGAAGGGACAGCAAAACATATGCGTACTCTGGTAACAGGCGGTGCAGGATTTCTGGGGAGCCATCTCTGTGACCGGCTCATCCAGGAAGGTCACGAAGTGATCTGCATGGATAACCTGATAACGGGTGATACCGACAACATTGCCCACCTGTCAGGAAATAAAAATTTCAGGTTCATAAAATATGATGTCACAGAATATATTTTTCTTGATGGGCCGCTGGACAATATTCTCCACTTTGCGTCACCTGCCAGTCCGATCGATTACCTGGAACTTCCTATCCAGACCCTGAAGGTAGGATCCCTTGGAACGCACAAGGCGCTGGGGCTGGCCAAGGCAAAAAAGGCGCGGTTTCTCCTCGCATCCACTTCAGAAGTGTATGGGGACCCGCTTATTCATCCGCAGCCGGAAGCCTATTATGGCAATGTCAACCCTATTGGCCCGCGCGGCGTGTATGACGAGGCAAAGCGGTTTGCCGAAGCATTGACCATGGCATATCACCGGTATCACGGTGTTGATACGAGGATTGTACGCATTTTCAACACCTATGGTCCGCGGATGCGCCTGAATGACGGCAGGGTTGTGCCAAGCTTCCTGCATCAGGCGCTCACGGGTGAAAACCTGACGGTATTCGGTGACGGCATGCAGACCAGAAGCTTCTGCTATGTATCTGATTTGATTGAAGGGATCTATCGCCTGCTGTGCTCAGCAATAAATGACCCGGTCAATATCGGCAACCCTGTTGAGATGACCATAATGGATTTTGCTAAAAAAATTCATGAAGTTGCCGGAGGTAATGGGGAAATAATTTTTAAACCTCTTCCCCAGGATGATCCCAAAGTAAGACAGCCCGATATTACCAAAGCAAAAGGATTGCTTGGCTGGAGCCCAAAAGTTTCTCTCGACGAGGGAATACGGGAAACGCTGAATTATTATAAGAAGAAACTGAACATCAAATAGTGCTTGTATGATAAGGAGAATAGAGCTATAAAACAGTAATAAATTGAGAACCTAAAACAAGCTTTTGTGTTTCACAGAATAATGTTTAAAACTGATTCTCTCGTTGTAATAAGCCAGAATTACAAAAGCATTGGCTGGTTCGAGCCAGAACAAAGGCGAACAATCAAAAGAGGTATCATACGATATTGATATATTGGTTTGGTTATTTGTTGATAATTTATCAGGTTAGCATTATTTTTGAGCTGTTGAATTTCCAGACAGGCTTAATTAATTGATTGGCACCTTGTTTGCTGAATCATTAACAATTAAAAAGAAAAAAATGGATAAGAACGGTTACAGTCCTCGCTTTACGGTTATAATTTTATTAGCTCTTATTGTTGGGCAGGTCTTAGCGTTCAATTATCTGAGAAGTGAATTTAACACGCAGATAAATCAATGTTATGAGGCAATAAATGCCAGCACCATAATTCAAGGAGCGCTGGTAAACCTTCTTGTTAAAAAGAATATCATAGATCGTGAGCAGCTCTTAAAAGAGGCAGGGTCCCTGACCACAAATCTTGGCGCCATGATGGAGAAGATGAAGGAAGAAACTAAAGAGGGTAAAAACATCACCCAACAAACAGAACCAAAACGTAAATAGGTAAGGAGGCTTTTATGATGAACAGGAAAAAATTGATTGCACTGTGTTGTGGACTAATCATGGTCACGTTATTTGCCGGAGCTGTGCAGGCACAAGATCAAATTGGCACCAACGCAGTTACCGGGAACACGTATGTGTGCTTTATTGTGACGCCGCTTGCGGTTTTAAACACGGAGATCGAGTTCGCTGCGGGTGCCAGTTTTTCAATCGAAAGCTTTCCTGGGTATGGTTTTTATGCCGCGGGTGGAGAGTTGTTTACCGGAGCCTACTGGGCGCTGAATGCCAAGGTTGGCGACGCCACGGGTGATATTATCATTCTTTTAGTTGGTTCATCTTTTGCCCAGATTCCTGTGATAGCTGG
>JAGFXV010000072.1 GCA_017861475.1 Bacillota bacterium
CGTGTCTCAGTCCCAGTGTGGCCGTTCACCCTCTCAGGCCGGCTACTGATCGTCGCCTTGGTAGGCCTTTACCCCACCAACTAGCTAATCAGACGCGGGCTCATCTTTTAGCGACAGCATATTCAGAGGCCATCTTTCCTGCCGAAGCAGCTTATGCGGTATTAGCAGTCGTTTCCAACTGTTGTTCCCCACTAAAAGGTAGATTACCCACGCGTTACTCACCCGTCCGCCACTAAGATACTTTATCGCAAGCTTCAAAAGTATCTCCGTTCGACTTGCATGTGTTAGGCACGCCGCCAGCGTTCGTCCTGAGCCAGGATCAAACTCTCCAATAAAATATTTCATCTCAGTTACCCGAGATTCATACCTATTTTCAGTCTGAAATGGCTTCTTAAACTCATTTCTTCGCTGGACCTGATCTTTCGAAAAAGATCATTTTTTCCTCGGATTCTCATCCAAGGTTTTTTCGCACTTCTTGTTCTCTTTGTTCTGTTTTATCAAGATCTCGCGCTTCAACGTGTCCTGTTTATAGGCATTTTCATTGGACTGCGCCCTGTTTTTCACTCGATAAAGCAGTTCAATAATCAAGCAAATTGAATAGTTAATTTGACAATATTCATTGTCACATCGTTGGACTTGATCAAACAGGCCTTTTTAAAAGATAAAACCAAATTGCTGTTTTACTTCTATAATAATATTTGTAATGATTAAATCACCCTGCTATAATAGGACTGTTGTTCTTATATGCAGTAACATTATCATTACTTCCTGAAGGAACGCATTCTGCATATAATTTGATGATTTTAATTTTCTGGTTTGGAAAGGGTTTTCTTAAATGTCTCAAAAAATGCTGAGAAATATTGCAATTATCGCCCATGTTGATCATGGCAAAACTACCTTGGTCGACAAACTGTTGAAACAGAGCGGTTCGTTCCGGGACCGTCAATTTGTACCGGAAAGAGTAATGGATAGCAACGATCTGGAAAGAGAACGCGGCATCACCATTCTCTCTAAAAACACTAGTATCTATTATAATGATGTCAAAATCAATATTGTTGACACGCCGGGACATGCTGATTTTGGGGGAGAAGTTGAACGGATCGTCAGAATGGTTGACGGCGTTTTGCTTTTGGTGGATGCCTTTGAAGGTCCTATGCCTCAAACTCGCTTCGTGCTTAAGAAAGCACTGGAAGCTGGTTTAAAACCGATCGTGGTGATAAATAAAATTGACCGGCAGGATTGCCGGCCCGATGAAGTGCTGGATGAATTGCTGGATCTCTTTATTGATCTTGGTGCGGATGAATCCCAGCTCGATTTTCCCGTCGCTTTTGCTTCGGCCAAAGGCGGTTTTGCCAAAATCAATATAGATGATCCGAATGAAGATATGAAACCTTTGTTGGATATGATCATTGATGAAATTCCTGCCCCTACAGGCGACGGAACAGCTCCTCTGCAGCTGTTTATCTCTTCCATTGATTATGATACCTATGTAGGCCGTATTGGGGTCGGTAAGATTCTTAACGGTACGATCAATAAAAATCAGGAAGCCATCATATGTAATATGGAAGGCAAACAAGAACGGGTTAAAATCAATACTCTTTATTCGTACGAGGGACTGAAAAAAGCTGAAATAACAACTGCCTATGCCGGTGAAATCGTTGCCATCTCAGGCATTGACGAAATTAATATCGGTGACACACTATGCAGTACGGATGTGATTAATCCGATTGAGTTTTTAAGTATTGACGAACCGACCATTTCCATGAATTTTGTGGTCAATACCAGTCCCATGGCCGGGTTGGAAGGCAGTTATGTTACCAGCCGGCATTTACGGGAAAGGCTTGATCGGGAACTGCTTTCCAATGTCTCGCTGCGGGTGGAGGAAATAACTCCTGACTGTTTCAAAGTATCAGGTCGCGGCGAGTTACACCTTTCCATATTGATTGAAACCATGCGCCGGGAAGGTTATGAATTTGCAGTTACCCGGCCGGAAGTCATCCTGAAAACGATTGACGGAAAAGTTTATGAACCGATCGAAAGATTGTTTATTGAGGTTCCCGAGGAATTTGTCGGCACCGTCATTGAAGGCGTAGGTAAACGTAAAGGCGAATTAATGACCATGCTGAATGGTACCGGCAGTGTGATGAAACTGGAATTTCTCATTCCTGCACGGGGTTTGATCGGTTATCGCAGCGAATTCATGACTGACACCAAAGGCAACGGGATCATGAATCATACTTTTGAAGAATATGAGCTGTATAAAGGAGATATCAGCACCCGCAGTCGGGGCTCGCTGATCGCTTCAGAATCAGGCACAGCCATCACCTACGGTTTATATAATGCCCAAGAAAGGGGAACGCTTTTTATCGATGCCGGAACAGAAGTCTATGCCGGCATGGTAGTCGGCGAAAACGCCCGCAATGTTGATATTACAGTAAACGTATGCAAACGCAAGCATCTTACCAATACTCGTTCTTCCGGGGCGGATGATGCACTGCGGCTGGTTACACCGGTCAGTATGTCATTGGAAAAAAGTCTTGAGTTCATCAGTGATGATGAATTGCTTGAAGTTACTCCGAAATCGCTGCGGCTGCGCAAGACTATCCTGGACAAAGGAGATCGGGACCGGGTGGCCGGCAACCGCAACAAAAACAAAGATTAATAATAAAAAGCGGTCAGCAATGACCGCGTTTTTCTTTATTAATCCTCGTAAGTATAGGGCGCGGATTTGAAACAAATGATCAGCTGATCTCCGACTTTGATCCCCTGCTTTTTTATTTCCCCCGCACAAAGTTCCAATACGCAGCGTGCCTTCCGATCTGATGCCGTCTTAAAAGGATACATGTTTTCCCGTATACTGGTCACCCGGCACAGATTATCCATGAAAACCACATCAATAGGAAAATGCATGCCGAAACAATGGATCGATTGACAAGGCCATAATAACATTCCTTCCCCCGCCAGCAGCTCTTCCCTGCCCAGTAATCCACGCAAGCGGGGAAAAAAGCTTCTGGCCACTTCCACCCTGGAAGCCAACGTTTTTTTGTTACTATGGTTTGCAATACTGCAATAAATTTTTTTATTCATTTAAATGTCTCCATCATCTGTATTACTGAGGGGCCAAGCAAAATCAGAAAAATAGCGGGGAAAATAAATAAAACCATTGGGATGAGCATTTTTACCGGGGCTTTCATGGCTTTCTCCTCTATCTTCTGCTTCCTTTTTACCCGCATTTGATCTGCCTGCGTGCGCAAAACATTGCCTATGCTTACACCAAGCTGGTCAGCTTGGATAATGGAGCCTACGAAAGAAGCCAGGTCACCTTCATCGTTGCGTTTGGCCAAGTCTTTGAGCGCATCTTTGCGCGTCTTGCCCATTCGCATTTCCTGCAAACACTGGTTAAACTCCTGGGCTAGCGGTCCTTTGGACTTCTGCACAACTCTTTGCAGAGCGGCATCAAAACCCAGCCCCGCTTCAATACTGATCACCATAAGATCCAGCAAATCAGGCAATTCCTTCTCAATACTCGCTCTTCGCCTTGAAATTGAAGTATTTATTACTATCAACAGTAATAAATAACCTGTCACAAAGCCGCATATTACAAAAAAGTACTGTATTCCCGGACTGCCATGGCTGAAATAGCTTAATAAAGCTGCTGTGATTGCAAAAATAACTGCTGTCGAATACTGTACTGACAAATAATCGGCTGCCGTCCAATTAAACGGTCGTCCGGCGCTGACAAGTTTTCTTTCAATCATTTCTCTTTGTCGTCGCGGTGTGTACTTCTGGGTGAAAAATGACATCTTTTTCAGCATGGGAATCAGAACACGTTCCTTGAATGCAGCCTGGAGCTCATCATCTATGCCCCCTTTGCGGGGAGAATATACGTTCAGTTCTTCCAGTCTTCCATCAATCAGGTTACGCGTGGCAAATATACGTTCCAGAACTGCCCATACCAAACAAAAGGTACCCAAAAACACACCCAACAGAATAATCAACATCATAAAGCTCTCCTTACATGCCGATATCTACAACCTTGCGAACCATGAGGAACCCGATTATCTCGGAAACAACTGCTGCCCCCATGATGATACGCCCGGAACTTTCCTTAAGCAAAATCCCAATGTAATCTGGGCTGATCAATATCAGTATGCCAAAAAGCGCTACCGGCAAAAGTCCGATCATTAATCCGGAAATCCGCCCCTGCGCTGTCAGCGTTTTGATTTCGCCCTTTAGGCGAATCCGATCTTTAATGCTGTTGGATATATTGTCAAATATTTCGGCCAGATTACCGCCGATCTGTCTCTGGATTAAAACTGCCGTTAACATCAGCTCCAGATCATTGCTTTCTGCTCTTTGAATCAAATTCAAAAGTGCCTGCTCGGTGGTACTGCCCAAATTTATTTCCCTGAGGGTACGTCTGAATTCAACTGCCAACGGTCCGCTCATTTCCCGACCAACCAGATCCAGCGCCTGTTGAAAACTGTAGCCTGCCCGCAGTGAGTTGGTCATTACCGTAATTGAATCACTGATTTGTTCATTTAATTTATTTAAACGGGCTTTCTTTTTATGTTTCACCAGCATCCCCGGTATCAACAAGCCGATAAAGCCGAGCAGCAGTGCCTGACTTATCCCCCCGAACAACATGAAACCAATCAGTCCACCTGCCAGCGTAACCAAAATATTTAAGCCGATAAATTCTTCCCCCCGCAGCAAAACATCCGCCTTTGACAATTCCGCTTCCAATCTGCGCGTATATGATTTTGCCGCGAATAAATGCCCGATACCCCGCAGGAAATTTTTATAATCATACTTCTGTTTGACAACCAGCGTTTCTTCATTATCGTTTTGGTTTTTACCTCCCAGGCTTAAGACCCGCTTTTTTATATTCTCCCGATTGCGTATGCTTAGCTTGTAAACACCAAATATCAACAGAAATATGAACAGAAATACAAGTGTACAGATCACTGCTACCATTTTCATCACCCCTTGCGGTCATTTTCCGGGCGAAATATATCCGTTGCCAGATTGATTCCCTCAGCTTCCAATTTGGCCAATATTTTGGGCGTAATACCGGTTGCATAATGACGACCCCTCAATTGACCATTGGCATCAATTCCTTGCTGCTCAAACAGAAAAATATCCTGCATCTGAATCGTATCACCCTCCATCCCCAATATCTCAGTGATGTGAGTGATTACCCGGCGGCCATTGCGCAGACGAGTCTGTTGAATAACCAGGTCAACGGCAGAGGTTATTTGCTGTCGAATGGCTCTGATCGGCAGATCCATACCTGCCATCAAAACCATGGTTTCCACTCTGGCCAGCATATCACGCGGCGAGTTGGCATGACCGGTGGTAAGAGAACCATCGTGCCCGGTATTCATGGCCTGCAGCATATCCAGGGCTTCACCGGCCCTGACTTCTCCGACTACGATTCTGTCAGGCCGCATACGCAGACAGTTTCGCACCAGATCCCGGATCGTAACGGCCCCTTTCCCTTCAATATTGGCCGCACGCGTTTCCAGACTTACCACATGATCCTGATTGAGCTGCAATTCTGCTGCATCCTCTACAGTTATGATGCGTTCGTCATCGGGAATAAATGAAGCCATTACATTTAGCAGGGTTGTTTTGCCGCTGCCCGTACCGCCTGATATGAAAATATTAAGACGCCCCTTTACAGCCGCCTCCAGTAATCTTGCCATAGGCATGGTCAGACTGCCGAATCGTATCAGATCATTGATATTGTAAGGTGTCTTGGAAAATTTGCGGATTGTAATACTGGGACCTTTCAAAGCCAGAGGCGCAATAATGGCATTGACACGTGAACCATCGGGCAGTCGTGCATCTACCATAGGCTGGCTTTCATCGATGCGTCTGCCGATGGGAGAGACAATCTTGTCGATGATATGCAGCACGTGTTCATCATCACGAAAGACTGCCTCGCTAATCTCCAATCTTCCCTTGCGTTCAACATAAATTTGTTTAGGCCCGTTTACCATTATCTCTGTAATGTCATTGTCATTCAAAAGCGGTTCAAGGGGCCCCAGCCCCAGTACTTCATCATTGACTACTGCGGCAATCATCTGTCTCTCTGAATAAGGCAGAAAACCAGCTTCCCTTTCCAGGATACTGTTTACTATTTCACGGGTCTTTTGGGTCAGGGCAGCCTCATTTAAGTCCGCTTGTTTTATCTCCCGGTCAATTTTTTCAATAACTTCCTTATGTATCTTTAATTTAAGAGCAGCATACTTGTCTACTTTCTCTTCGGATACTGGCTTGTCAGGCACACTTGTATTTTCTTGATCACCGGAAAGATTCTTGCTCTGCAAACGCTGGCTAAGCGACATTTCAACACCCCTATCCGAATAGCCTGGACCAGAAGGAACCTTTGGGCTTTCTTTCCCTTAAATCCCTTTGGTAACCATAATCTTCGATAATCATGTGCGCGACTCGCTGTAATGCTTTACTTACCTCTGTTTGGGGATGAGAAATGACGAAAGGCATGCCTTTATTGGCGGCACCGACAACGGTCTGCCCATCACTGGGAAGCTCTTCTGCTGCCAGAAAATCAATGGTTTTTTCCACATCCCGGATGTCGATGCCAAAATTCATGGAGGAACGATTTATGACCAATTTGGTTTTGCCACTGTGATGGAGGCTGTCCAGCAGGTTAAGACTCAGTTTAAGGTTCTTCACCGAAGGCAGATCCATCGACATAAGCAAAAGAATCTGCGTGGACATATCCAGAGCAGTCAGAATGGTGTCTGAAAAATATGGTGGTGAATCAACAATAATATAATCAAAATTCTGCCGCAGAATAGACAGGATTTTTTCTATCTGTTCAGGCACGATCAGATCTGCTTCTTCAGGACGCAGCGGTGAAGCCATTACTTTAATTCCCGAACTGTGTGGTATCAGATAATTGTTTAACAACTGCATATCCCAATGAGTACGTTCCTGTGCTAGCTCAGCCAGGGTACGCCTTGGCTTGAGATTCAAATATACGGCTACATCGCCAAACTGCAGGTCCAAATCTATCAGAGCAACTCTTTTTTTACTTTCTTGGGCGATCATGACTGCTAGATTGACTGCCATCGTGGTCTTTCCGGCGCCGCCTTTGGCACCAAAAACAGTTATGATCTGCGGGATTTTATTCTTATTCTGCTTGTCTGTCAACCGCACCGAAGCATAACTGGCCAGTCGGGTTTTTTCCGTCAGAAATATTCTGCGGATTGCTTCCGCAATCTCATGGTGACTGACCTGTTCTTTAACAAAATAGTCTCTGGCACCAGCCATCATCGCCTTGCGAAAAGATTCAGTGTCCGCTTCCGCTCCTATAACCACGACGCCTACCTCGGGATGAGCAAGCGTAATTTTTTCAGTCGCTGTAATGCCATCGA
>JAGFXV010000413.1 GCA_017861475.1 Bacillota bacterium
ATCCGGTACCATTGATGCCATTATTGCTGGTATGTCTCCCACCGCAGAAAGAAAAAAGACCATTGATTTCTCCGATCACTACTATCGTTCTGATCTGGTGGTAGTTGTTCAGAAAGGTTCCAAATATGAAGGCGCAACCAGCCTGCAAGAACTTTCCGGAGCCAAAATTACTGCTCAGTTGAATACTTTCCACTACACCGTTATTGACCAGATCCCGAGTGTCCAAAAGCAGACTGCCATGGATGATTTCCCGGCCATGCGGGTTGCTTTGGAGTCCGGCATTATTGACGGCTATGTTTCGGAAAGACCGGAAGGTGTTTCCGCCACCACTGCCAACAATAAGTTTGCCATGGTAGAATTTGCGTCTGGCAAAGGCTTCCAGACCTCAGATGACGACGTAGCCATTGCTGTTGGTCTCAAGAAAGGCAATCCAGAATTGACAAGCAGCATCAACAAAGTTTTATCCGGGCTTTCAGAAGATCAAAGAAAAACTATTATGGATCAGGCCATAAAGAATCAACCTGCTTCGAACTAATCGTCGCAGCTAACAGGAGTTGTTTTATTCTATGTCGGTTACTGCAGACAGTACTTTTTTTCAATGGGTAGCTTTTATATTTCAGGAATACTGGCCCCTTTTCTTAAGAGGGGCCGAAGTAACCCTGATCATTTCTTTAACCGGTACCATCATTGGCTTTTGTATAGGAATTTTAATTGGTGTTATCCGTACCATCCCAATCGATCAAAATACCAATATTTTCAAGAGAATCCTTTATAAAATCGTAAATTTCCTCTTGCTGTGTTACATTGAAATATTTCGCGGCACCCCGATGATCGTTCAGGCCATGGTTATTTTTTATGGTATGGCGCTGGTCTACAATATTAAACTTTCCACCTTCTTTGCCGGTATTTTTATCGTTTCCATCAATACCGGGGCTTACATGGCCGAGATCGTCAGGGGCGGAATTTTATCCATTGACAAAGGCCAGTTTGAAGCGGCGCATTCCATTGGCATGACCCACGCTCAAACCATGCTGAATATCATTCTGCCCCAGGCAGTGCGCAACATACTGCCCGCCACCAGTAATGAGTTTGTCATCAACATAAAGGATACTTCGGTGCTGAATGTTATTGGCGTAACCGAGTTGTTTTTCATGTCCAAATCGGCTGCCGGCAACAACTTCCGCTACTTCGAAGTATTTCTGATCACCTGCTCGGTTTACTTTGTTATGACGTTTACCGTGACTCGTATGTGGACAGGGGGAAACATTGATGGATAAAATAATTGAAATACGGCATTTGCAGAAATGTTTCGGCCAGAATGAAGTACTCAAGGACATTAACTTCTCCGTCAGCAAGGGTGAAGTAGTTTGCATTATCGGTGCCAGCGGTTCCGGCAAGTCAACCTTGCTGCGCTGTATCAATCTGCTGGAACTGCCCACCAGCGGGGAAATTCTCTACCACGGCCAGAACATTCTCCAGCATAATATGACAACTGCCGTCTATCGAGCTAAAATGGGCATGGTTTTTCAGCAGTTTAATCTCTTCAATAACCTAAACGTGCTGGAAAACTGCATGGTGGGCCAGGTCAAGGTGCTCAAACGCAGCAAGGCAGCTGCCCGCAAAACCGCCCTGGAGTATCTGGAACTGGTTGGCATGTCGGCCTTCATCAATGCCAAACCGAATCAAATTTCCGGTGGTCAGAAACAGCGCGTAGCGATCGCTCGCGCTCTGTCAATGGAACCAGAGGCATTGTTGTTTGATGAACCAACTTCTGCACTTGATCCGGAAATGGTGGGCGAAGTACTCAAGGTTATGAAAAATCTGGCCCGCAGCGGACTAACCATGCTGGTAGTCACGCATGAAATGGCATTTGCCCGTGATGTTGCCCACCGGGTTGTATTTATGGATGAAGGCGTTATCGTCGAAGAGGATACACCGGATGTCATCTTTAACAACCCCAGCAACGAAAGGACTCGAGTCTTTCTTAAGCGTATACTTGATGATTAAGCTGAAAATATATCGCCTTTCTGACGATTCAATTCATATCATCCGGACAAAACCACCTTGCTATTGCAGGGTGGTTTATTTTGTTTAACATTTTACTTGCTTGCCGGAGTGACTTGGCAAATAATAGTAATATATCAATATATGGAGGGCTTCGCTTGGACAGCGTCAAAATTTGGGAGAAAGGGTGGCTTAAGAAACAGGAGGATATTTATATCCTCAGAATGTTCATGCCCTTTCCGTTAAAAGAAAACAACTGCTTTATTATCGAGGTTGATGACGGATGGATCGTTCTGGATACGGGCGTCAATCTGGAACAGAATCGTGATCTTTTCCTTTCCGCCCTCAAAGCGATCGGTATTACCATGCGCAGCATCAAAGCAGTCTATCTGACTCATTATCATCATGACCACAGTGGATTGGCAGGATGGCTGCAAAAAATGTGCGATGTTCCGGTTTTTCTCCCGCAGGACGATCTGATTACCTGGCAGCGCTTCATCGAGACTGATAAATATTTTGATACCTCACTAAAAGAATGCCTGATGGCGGGATGGCCGGAGGAATTTGTACATGAACTGAGTGACAACATCAAATTTATAAACACATACATCCAACCGACGCCCGAATATGTAGCTTATTCCGCGGGTCTGAGCCTGAACCTGCACGGGCAGGAATATAGAGCGATCGCAGTGCCGGGCCATTCGGACGGACATATGGTATACTTTAATCCCGGCAGTGGAATCCTTTTTCCCGGCGACAATGTGGTCGACCACACGATCCTGCACCTGACCGACTGGCCCCATTCGTATCTTGAAAACCCCTGCGACGTTCATCTGGATGCGCTTACTGGCTTACGCAACCTGGACATAAATCTGGTCATTCCCGGCCACGGCAAAACCTTTACCGATCTTAAAGGCAAGATCGATCTTATCACGGCCCACCATGAGAGGCGAAAACGGACTGTTTATGAGGCAATCAAGACTCCCTCCACCGCCTGGGAAATAGCTTCAGACGTTTTTAAACCCAACCAGTATATTCACATCCGTCGGCTGGTATTGGCCGAGACGCTTGGCTATCTGCACTCGTTGCTCAGTGAAGGCCAGGTTGAACGTGAACTTTCTGACGGGCGCTATATTTACAAACGCTCCTAGTCGTGCAACTTGGGGACTTGTGCATAAAACGTGACTCTGGTCTGAGGTTTATGCATTAGCCCGCTTGGGGTACGGTCTCTTGACTCATCAGCTTTGCAATATTATCTTACATATGTTTCCCCGATAGACTTGATAAAACTGATAATCAAGCAATCCGTGCTCGTTTGTCTTTTCTAAAACTGCGGCTGTTCTTTCCCCGTGGTGTTCCTGCGCACGGCTGCCGCCTTCTCCCCGGCGCTAAGCTAAAACATAAACCTCTGCGCAACGTTTCCTTTTGGGGCTTCGCTATCGGAGGCTCGGCTGCGCCATCGCACGAGCTCCGCCATTCACTAAACAAACCTTTCGCAGAGGTTAATGCTTAAGTAGCACCCTCCGGGTATTACACATGTTCGCTGGCGCTCACTATTGAGGAAAAGCGCCGGGGGGTTAGACGGCAACCGTGCGCGGAAAACAACGACGCAAAGAACGTTTGCGGTTTAGTAGAGTTATACGTTACCCAAAAACGAGACTCATGTAATGATATAAAGACCCCGAAGT
>JAGFXV010000414.1 GCA_017861475.1 Bacillota bacterium
TCCGCTGTACTCATAGAAAACCATCGTCCTTCCTATCGTGTGGTATCACAAGTTTTAATGTTTAATAATTTTAACCTGTAAGTCATAATCTTTTACGACCTCAGCAATGTGATCCAATTTTTCTGCTGTAAAGCTCAAATCTTCGATGATAGCGTATTTCATGTCTAATTGCTTGTATTTGTTAATCCCTAATTTATGATAAGGAAGTAAATCGACGCCTTGAAAGTTTTTATAACTTTTAAAGGGCAGCAAAAATTCCATGGTTCTGCTGAGGATATCTTCGCTGTCATTTAATCCCCGGATAAGGGGCATTCTGACTTTAACAGCAAACCCTCGACTTATGAGCTCCGTTAGATTGTCCAAAATGCGTTCATTACGCACTCCCGTAAGTTCGTAATGACAATCAGAGTCGATTTGTTTAAGATCATAGAGAAATAAATCAGTAAATTGGGCGATCATGAGCAGCGAGTCCAGTTTTGCATATCCACAGGTTTCTATGGCTGTATGAATCCCCATTCGTTTGCATTCCATCAGCAGATTGGCGGCAAATTCCGGCTGCGCTGTCACTTCCCCGCCACCAAGAGTCACTCCTCCGCCTGAGCTCAGATAAAAGAGTGAATCTTGTTGGATGATTTCCAGGACTTCGGAAATTTTTCTGTCCATTCCGGCAATAGACAACGCCCGTTTAGGACAAATGACTTCGCATTTCCGGCAACCTACACACTCCATATCCCGGTTTACCCGATGCCTGGTTTTTTCATTGCTGCATTGCAGCGGATCTCCGATTTCAGCCGATAAGCAATGTATTCGGGCAGGACAAACAGGAATACAACTGCCGCAGTGAATACACAAATCTTCTTGGAACATAACCTGATATTTTTGTTCCAGTCCTTCCGGATTAGAACACCATTTGCAGCGCAGCGGGCAGCCTTTGAAAAAAATCAACGTTCTGATGCCCGGTCCATCATAGATGGAATATTTCTGGACATTGAATATTCTCGCTTTTCGTTCCAAAATGCCGTTTATTTCAGTACTCATTAAAAATGCTCCAGCACGGTCCTGCTGATAATTTCATCCTGTACTTCTTTGCATAGCTCAACGAAATAAGCGCTGTAACCCGCGACACGAATGATCAAGTCTCTATATTTATCCGGCTCGATCTGAGCTTTCTTCAATACTTCATTGTCAACGTAACTGAATTGCATCTGACCATTTCCAAGAATAGATGCCGTTCTCAGCAAGGTAATCAGGCCATTTTCGCCTTCCGGCGTTTCCAGAATGCCGCGCAGCAGTTTGAAATTGTGCACCATGCCAATATTCATCGATTCGACACTCAGTTTGCTGACCGATTTGATGATTGCGGTCGGCCCTAATTTATCGGCGCCCTGCGTCGGACTGATTCCGTCCGACAACGGTGTCCAAGCCAGGCGTCCATTCGCGCTCGCACCCGTAATTTCGCCAATCGGTGTATTGTTGGAAATGGACAAGGTCCCATGAGTGAAGCGCGAATACAGCATTTTAAAGGAATTGTGGATTCGTTCGGTCCAAGCAACGATATCGGATGCAATCAAGTCAGCATAGTCATCGTCATTCCCGTACTTCGGCGCATTCATACAATCCGTACGCAGGGTTTCCCAGCCTTCAAAGTTCGCATTCAATGCATCCCTGATCTGGGTCAGAGTATATTTTTTTTCTTCAAAAACCAGCTTTTTAATCGCCGCCATAGAATCAGCGTAGGTTCCCAAGCCCGAGAAAATCAACCCGGGACCGCAATTGATCATGGCACCGCCATTTGTAACATCCGTGCCTTTTTCCATACATCCTTCTACAAGCAGCGACATTAGCGGTTTGGGGACAAGGTCTCGGTGAACCCGCTGACTGACAATGGTTCCAATAGCCGATAAACGGATAATATTTTCAATTTGCTTTTTGCAGACCGCATCAAATTCTTCATAGGTCTTGATATTCTCAAGTTCTCCGGTGTCGATCCCCTCCACAGTGCCGCGCCATTTCATCATGCCGCGATTCAGGGCAAACTCAATGGCAATCGGCCATTGCGTATAACCGGTGGATGTCCATTGGTAAATCCGGCCGGATTTTTGCGGTTCAACGCAGCCCATAAGGCAGTAATCCCTTGCATCTTCGAGACTGAATCCCTTGGCAAGCATCATTTTGATATGACTGTCATCAAAGTGACAGGCAGGGAAACCCAGCCCAGCTTTAACAACTTCTACGATTTTCTGCAAATATTTTTGCGGTGACTGGTTGTGAATCCGGCAAGCCAAAGATGGTTGATACATCTTGGTGAAACGAACGGCATCCATAATCAGATACGTCAGATCGTTGGTAGCATCGCCGCCGGTTCTTTTCTGACCGCCTACGGTGCAATTGATGAACGGCTGATAACCGGCAAAATATTTTGCTCCCAACGAACTGGATAGCCACATCACTTCCGAACATTTTATTAAAAAACAGCTGATTAATTCAAATGCTTCGATTTTATTCAAACGGCCTGCTTCCATATCGGCCTTAAACAT
>JAGFXV010000004.1 GCA_017861475.1 Bacillota bacterium
GCTACGGGCCAGATCAGAAGTCTGGCTGAGGCTGGATACTCTGAAAACCCCAATGGTCCCGCTAATCATTGCTACAATTGTATAAGCCAGCTGATTGCCGCCAAACATCATGCCCACATATACTGCCATAATGACCGTCATAAAATAGGCCAGTTTGCCGTCAATTAAAATTGCGATCAGCATGGAACCTGCTGCAACCGGTGCCAAATAACCGGTCATGGCATTTATGTTAGGCCGGTTGGGTATCTCCACAATGGTCACCAGGCGGGATAATAGTATGACCAAGACAAAAATCAAACCGAGCAGCAATAAAAGCTTTTCATCATAATATACCTTGCGGTGATTATGCTTTATATACTCCAGCAGAAGGAAAAAAATCACCAGAATGAAAAGGATTGTTCCGATGAGGGTAAGCGAATAACTTTTGCTCCGTTGTATGCCCAGTTGTTCCAGCACGGATATCTGCTCTGCCGTAACCCGTTCCCCTTCACGGACGATGATCTCGCCGGCTTTTATATTCTTCTGCACCGGCTTGACCATGTTACGGGCTTCATTCATGGCTTTTTCAGTCGTTTCCTGATCATAAATCATGTTGGCCCGGACTGTTTTTATGGCGATCAGTCCAATAATGTCCTCTGCTTCAGGAGCAAAACCAAGTTGGTTGATCTGCAGTGTCATTTCATTGTAAGTGTCTTCCAGGGCTTCATCGGTAATTGGCTTTTCCATAGCCAATTCGACCATACTTTGGGTAGCCTTTTCCATCTGCTCCAGATCATCGAGAGTAGCATTAAGCAGATACTGTGTTAATTCCTTGTAATCAACGTTGAGAGGATGATTCGGGTTGTTGGCTGCCTTAAGAATTTTCTGCAGGCTGTCTTTACGACCGGATTCATTACTTTCCAGGACTTCTATGATGCCGGCATAGATACTGCTGACCTCATCGCGGGCATTGACCAAAGCATAGTTGTCTTCCTGATATATCTTCTGTACCCTTGATGCAGCCTGTTGTCTTAATTCCGCAGTCTGTTTTTCGTCCACCACTACGGCATTGATTTCTGATACAATATCATTTTTGGACACTTCATCTGTACGTAAACTGACCTGTTGCGG
The DNA here is from genome assembly GCA_017861475.1 of Bacillota bacterium. Lineage (GTDB taxonomy): Bacteria > Bacillota > Syntrophomonadia > Syntrophomonadales > Syntrophomonadaceae > Syntrophomonas_B. The sequence goes on from JAGFXV010000004.1 coordinate 1,111, forward strand.
AACAAAACTGCTGAACAAAGTCAAAAATGTGACGCTGAAAAAGACGGCCAGCGCCAATATTTTTCTCATTCTTTGGTTTTTCCATATGACAGATAATTTATCCGCAAAAAAGTATTTCAGTATATTGCTCAGCTTCATGCAACGAACGCTCCTTAATTATCCCGGGACATCGGTCCGGGCAGCGTTTTTTCCAACTGTCGCCAGCTTAAGGTTTACCGCAACAATATCTTCCATTAGTTATATTTAATCAAGCAATTCATAAGCATTGATAATTTTTTGTACCAAAGGATGACGTACCACATCTTCTTTGCCCAGATATTCGAATGAAATTCCATCAATGGAAGACAGTACCTTCTGTATTACAATCAAACCCGATTGTTCATCCGCAGGCAGATCAACCTGGGTTATATCTCCGGTAATGACCATTTTGGAACCAAACCCCAGACGGGTCAAAAACATTTTCATTTGCTGGGGGGTCGTGTTCTGGGCTTCGTCAAGAATAATAAAAGCATTATTTAAAGTTCGGCCCCGCATGTAGGCCAGAGGTGCTACTTCGATAATGTTTTTCTCCAGATAACGCTGGGTAACATCCACCCCGAGTATATCAAAAAGGCTATCATAGAGCGGGCGCAGATAAGGATTGACTTTTTCGATCAAATCACCCGGTAAAAAGCCCAGCTTCTCACCTGCTTCAACTGCAGGTCTGACCAATATGATGCGTTCCACTTCTTTGTTGCGCAAAGCCCGCACCGCCATTACCACAGACAAATATGTTTTGCCGGTACCAGCCGGTCCGATGGAGAAAACGATATCGTCTTCCAGTATGGCCTGTATATATTTCTTCTGTCCTATCGTTCTGGCTTTGACCGCTTTGCCCCGAGCCGTGCTTAAAATGGTGGCTGAAACGATATCCTGGTGACGAGGTGCATCACCTTTTTGCAAGAGGCTGTCCACATAAATAATATCGTTAATATTCAGGGCTTGTTCATTTTCCACAATGTCGATCAAGCCATGAATCAATTTCACCGTGTGGTCAACTGCGGCTTCTTCTCCGCGAATCGTTAACTCTGAACCGCGGGCAACGATATCTGCTCGGCTGATATCCTGCAAATGCTTAAAATTTGCATCACCAGTCCCGAAAAATATAGCCGCCTGCTGGTTGTCCCGAATGGTAATCTTCGCTTCCTTGACTGACAAATAAAAATCCTCCTGCTAAAACATCATTTGGCTACAATTATAGCATATGCACAGGCAAGGTACTAATTTCTTATTCAATCGCCTGAACCCTTGATATATCTTCTATACTTTCAATCGCAATCTTGATTCGCACGATGGCATCACTGGGCGATGACAGTACCTGAATATAGGAATCGCTGATCTGCACGCCCGGGCGAATTTTTCTGCGCAAGTTGTTGAAACCGCTTTCGCGAGCCATTTCAATTGCCTGCGCTTCAGTAAATGATTGCACTTGTTTCTTCTGCTCATGATACTTGTTTATATATATTCCCCACATTCCGGGCGAGGTATTTGCCGCAATACGTTTTCTGGCCAATTTATAATAGCCATTTTTAGAGAGCTTCGCCTTTTTTATACATACTTCCTTCCAGGGAGTCATTAAATTTATTTCCAACGCCGTTTCGCCGGTCAGCACTTTTGTTTCAATTCGACGCGGACATTCTCCGTAACCCTCGTACCAGGTGCGCGCCTTGACCGTGCCCCTCGCTCTCACAAAGGAAGGCTCCTCTGGTTCAAGCAGTTTGCTGGCATCGCTTGTTTCAGGTGCAGGCGGATACACTATACCGGAAATGAGGATCTCTCCCTGACCAACCACCTGACCTGGCTTTACGATCGACTGCCCCTCCAGGACCAGAATTTCTTCCACCACTCCGTCCCGGTCCGCAACAATATGACAGGGTCCGAATACTTCTTCATCAGGCCAGACTTTTTCCACCACCTTGATATTAGCTTCGACTCCCTGGATTTCGCATTGCACATACGTTAAGCGGGGCAATTCCCGCAGCATGGCTTTTTCAATATCGCTGCAGCTGAATTTCCATTTGCCGCTGCCCTGATGCAAGCCGTTACGTGCCGCGCTTTGCAGTATTTGTTTGGTTTCGACTGTTTTATTGCCCTCCACCTCAATCGTCCAGACGAATAAAGACAAAACATACAAAGTCAAAACAAAAACTACCGCGCCTGCTAAAAATCCTATTCGCCGCTGCACCTTGGTTTTTAAAAAAGGCAGTCCTCTTTTACCGGCAATCTCCAGTTCGAAATCATTTTCGGCGGCGATCGCCTGAAACGCTTGCAGGGCACTGTTCCTGATTCGCAGGCTCAGATCATTGCCCTGCCATTTTATGTCCCAGATATAAATTCCTCTGCTTAAAGCCAGGTTGATGATTCGTTCCTGGTTTTTTCCTTTTACCAGCAGAGTGATTACTCCACCCAACCCATCGAAAAACTTGTTTATCATGCTGGCCCCCTCAATCAGTCAAAAAACCTGCAGCTGTTTATTTCACCCTCGATTTTTATTTCATCCGGCAACAAAGCCCTGATTTCCAATTGATTCCCCAGTATTTCCAGGAACCCCCGGCTTAGGTTGATGCGCATGCGCTGACTGCTGTATTCAATGATGCCGCGATGATTTTCCAGAAATAATTCGCTTTTTCCGATTAGGGTGATTTTGGGTATGTCAAGAACCAAATCCTTCGGAATTTCCAGGAGATCTGCCATCGCCCGGCTGATAATATCCTTGTTTTTTTCCACATTAATGCCTCCCTGGACAGACTAAAGCCTGTTGTCTTATCAATGCAAATATATGCCTCAGGCCGGATTTACATGCTTTCAATAAAAAACGTTCAGAAAAAAGCAAAAAGCGGCCCATTAAAAGGCCGCCGTGACTTTCAGAGCGAGCAAAAAAGGTGAAGAGCAAGGCTTGCGAAAAGCCCATGATTGAGGCGGCATAAGGTTCGGGGACACACCCCTTGGGGGGAATGTCCCCATAATAAGTACGTCGATTGAATGGGCTTTTCGCACTGTCCCAGCATAAGTGCAACCAGGTCTTCTGACTGCGCCTGCGGCTCACCCTTCGGGTACTACACATGCTCTCTTCGTTCGCTATTAAGGTTGTGTCACAAGCCCGGTCTTCTTTATATAACGCAGCTATTCACCATTTTTGACGCTCTGTTTTTTTAACCTATATCCATCGAATCAAGATCTATCTCTTCCAGCAGTTGTTTTAATTTTATTGCTTCATCTTTGCTTAAAGTAACTCCTTTACCCATCCGTTCGTGTTCCGGCCCCCAATCGCGTATATCCAGTTTGGCTTTGCGATCGTTCCAGCTGACCAGATTGATTTCCTTTTGCCATCCCTTGCTTCCTTCTCCCAATACACCCAACTCCCGGGTAATGAGAAATTTTATATCTGCCATATTTGTTCCTCCCTTTACACAGCATTAAAACATTTGTTCTTTTTTCCATTTTAAACCATTATTGGCATTTTGTCATTAAGTTTTATTTATTGTTTTTAAAAAAACCGCTTCAAAATCATTGATTCTGAAGCGGTCCACGGTAAAATAAATTCTTCTTTTTACAATTAGAAAAAGGACAAGGCTACAATACTGACTAAAAAACTTAAGATGACAATACCGATTATGAAAAGAACAACCACCCTTTGTCTTTTGTTTTGCATCCCACGGTTCATGAAGGTCACGTCTGCACCTCCTAATATAATTAAAACCTGGCGGCATGAAAGCTACCAGGTTTATTTTGGCTGATGTTTACATAATTTTCTTACTGACAAGCCGGTAGATTTACGGTTATTTGTCATGTTGCACAAAGAAAATATTAGAATTTTTTCTTTTTACGAGCAGCCTCAGATTTCTTTTTCTTTCTTACACTGGGCTTTTCGTAGTGTTCATGTTTTCTAATATCCTGTAAAACTCCTGACTTTTGGCAGGAGCGCTTGAATCTCTTCAACGCACTGTCCAGGGACTCGTTTTTTCCTACTTTAACTTCGCTCATTATATCCCTCCCCTCATATGACCAGGCTATATAAGCACCTAAATATTGTACAATTTATTATCATTTAAAGTCAAGATTATTCAGGAGGCCAACCCATTTCTTTTCCCCCCAGCAAATGGTAATGAAGATGGAAAATTGCCTGTCCTCCCCAGATGCCGCAGTTATTTACCAATCGAAAGCCCTGTTCGGCAATACCCAGACTCTCAGCCAGCTGCGCGGCCAGTAATTGTAATCTTCCCAGGATTTCTATGTGTTGCGCTCCAATATGATTCAAAGATGCAATATGCATTTTAGGCATAATTAGGAGATGCACCGGGGCCGCTGGTTCAATATCCTTGATTGCCAGAACATAATCATCCTGATAGATGATTTCAGACGGGATTTCACCGTTAATAATCCTGCAGAACAAGCAATCTGTTTGGCTCACAGCTTTCACCTCCTCAATATTGCATCATTTTTTGAACAAAAAGAATATAATCCATTTTATCAAAATTTTCAGTAATACTAAATGTATTTCTGCGCTTTTGAAACAATTATTTTACCGAAATACTCTTTTCAACAGCTATCCTTTAGATTTGCTGTGACAATACCTGTTTGTGCAGATGTTCACTGCCGGCTACCGCCGACAACATCTGGGCATCACGCAGATATTTCTCCGCCGGGTGACCGACAGTAAATCCCAAACGTCCTATAATGTCGACCGCCTGGAAGGTTGTCCGCTGTGCAACTTTGGTAGCATACAGCTTGGACATGTAAGCTGCCCGGGAATAGTTATCGTCCATATCAATATAATATGCAGCACGCATGACTGCCAGTCTGGCGGCGTCAATCTCGGTCGACATTTCTACCAGAGCGGAACTGACATATTGGTTTAAATTTGAATTTCGGTTTAACATTTTGTTGGTGCGCGCCACTTGCAAGGTCAATTCATACGCAGCCCGCGCAACCCCGACCCCAATAGCAGCAACCAGCGGCATATTACGGTCGTACATCTGGGTAAGCAGAAAATAACCGCCGCCAGTTCGACCGACCCTGTATTCAACTGGAATACAGGCATCCCTGAAACCCAGTTGAACGGTATGACTGGAACGCATGCCTACTTTGTTCAGTACCCGTCCGGTTTCAATTCCTGGCGTTTTGCCGGGCACAACATACATCTGCAGATGTGATTTTTGTTTGGATTCCTTGCTTCTGGCCAGTACCACTACAAAATCCGAAGCCGCACCGTTCATAACAAAATCTTTGGTACCGTTGAGTACGATCTGGTCATCTTTTAATTCTGCCGTGGTAGTTATACTGGTTATGTCTTCGCGCGGACGGCTGCTGCGATCAAGGTCATATTCCGGCATGATCTCGCTGATAGCCAGACAAGCCAAATGCGGTCTTTCCATACAGAGATCGGGTAGGAAATGCTGTTTCAGTTTTTCACTGCCGTTAATTAACAACGGAGTAAGCGCATACATATTCATAACCACCGTGGCAGCAGCGCCGGCACAGCCCAGGGCGATTTCTTCGATAATACTGGTGGTTGACATCATACTCAATCCTCTGCCCCCGTATTCTTTGGGGACAATAGGCGCCAGTAAATTCATTTTGGCCAGATATTCGGGGATCTTCCAATCCACCTTGTCATCACCGATTCTATCCAAATAAGCTCCGCGTTCAGCAATTTTACTGATGGACAACTCATGTACATCGATGATAAGCTGATTTTCTTCTTTGCTTAAGGTAAAAGCAGGCATTGCTTTTCTCCTTCCTTTTTCATCAATGAATTATAACAGGGCTGCGATAAGCGATTTATGGAACTGCTCGCTTCCATCAACGATCGAAAGCATTTCCGCATCCCGCAGATATATCTCGGAGGGATAACCTTTGATATATGCCCGCCCCCCGACGATTTCCATTGCTTTGCTGCTGATCTCATGCGCAGCCCGACCGGATAAAATCTTGGATTTAGAAGACGCCTGGGAGCTATCAAGCTCGTGGTCGATCAGCCAACTGGCCAAATAGACGCTTTGACGGGCGGCATTCAATTGCGCTGCCATATCCACCAAGGCAAAACTGACGGCTGATTCTTCAAAACTGGGACGACCCATAATATAGCGTTTTTTCGATATAGCCAATGCAGTCTCATAAGCCGCCCGGGCCACCCCCAGAGAAATTGCGCTGGCATAGGGGACCATCCGGTCAAGATTCTGCATGAAAATCAAAAAACCGCTGCCCGGTTTGCCAATAATGTACCGGGGCTCGACTTTAACATTTTCAAAAATAATTTCACATGAATTGCAATACTTTAAACCGATTTTCTGCCTGATCGCACCCACCCTGATCCCCGGCAGGGATAAAGGCAGTATGACAATCTGAAGCCCGGATTTTTTTTCTATATGATCAAGGGAAACCAGGAGCGTGATAAAACTTCCTACCTGACCGTTAACAACATAATCCTTAAAACCGTTTATTATCAGGCAATCATCCTGCCAGTGTCCGGTTACTGATGAGCTTAAGATTTCAACCTGGGAGTTCTCCACTGAAATATTCAGGTTGGGACGATTCTCAGTCATGGCCAACGCCCCCAGACGTGCTTTCCCGCTGGTCAGCTGGGTCAGAAATTCCTGCCGCTGCGCTTCGGTACCGGACGTAATCAAGGGACTGACAGCATGCATATTGGCAGCTGCAGCTGCTGCGACACCGGCACAGGCGGCGGCAATTTCTTCATAAATCATAACCGTGGTAAGATGACCTACACCACGTCCGCCATACTCTCTGGGAATGCTGGGGGCAAGCAGATTATGTTCAGCCAGAAGATCGATCGCTGACCAATCAAAGTTTTCATTTCCCTGGGCATCATAAAGAACAGCCTTAGGTGCTATTTCCTGCCGGACCAAATCACGCACCATCATCACCAGGTCCCTGTCCTGATCGGAGATAGTACTTCTAAACATATCAAGTCCTCCTAATTGCTACGTGTCTTTTGCCACAAGATATAATCCATAACCGAGCGCCGCCGTTCCCGCGGAAGCATATAAAGCGTATTGATGATCTGCAGCAATTCCTGATCATCATCTTCTGAATTGGCAAGGGTGTTTACTGCCGAACCTTCGGTATGGCTGGATGAGCTTTCCATAAAATACTCAATTGGCTTGTCCAGAAGCTCGGCAATATTTTCAAGTTGAGTGAGGTATAAACGCCGTTTGCCCTTTTCATAGTTGGATAATGTGGATTGTGCACATCCCAACATATTCGCCAGTTGTTCCTGGCTAAGGCCGGCTTCTTCGCGGGCTAGCTGCAGCTTTTTGCCAATCTCCTTAAATCCCATGGGTTAACCCCTTTCAATTGTTGTAGAATTTATTATTACGAATGCTGATTAAATAAAGTATTCAGTAATTACTGCGGCTCTATACATATATTTCCGATTATGTCTTTGGGGTCAGCAGATACGATTTCAACTTCAACTGACTGACCGCACAAATCCTGATCAGATTGAACCACGACTTCCAAATAGTTGTCTGTCAGTCCTATATATTTATCTTTACCTGATTTTTCTTCAACAAGCAAGTTAAATCGTTGACCAATAAATTTTTTTGCAAATTCCAGCTTCTTTTTTTGTGCCAAAGCAAGCAATTTTTCGCTGCGCTGGTTTTTTTCCTGCTCAGGGACCTGCGAGGACATAAGCGCTGCTTTGGTACCCTTGCGTATAGAGTATTTGAAAACATGTAGATCTGACAAGGGCAATTCGGCAATCAAATCATACGTGTCCTGAAAATCCTGCTCGGTTTCACCCGGAAAACCAACCATAACATCAGCCGTAAAGGCCAGGCCTGGTATGCGGGCAGCAGCCCCGTTCACAAGCTGCTTGTAGTAATCCCGGTCATAGCGCCTTCCCATGGCCTTGAGCACAGCGTTGCTGCCACTCTGGAGAGGTATGTGCAAATGTCTGCACATACGCCGGTCAGCCGCCAATATGGTCAATAGCTTTTCATCAAGCTCCAGCGGCTCGATTGAGCTTAAACGGATCCGGTACTGTCCCTTGATCTGATCCAATATTGCGGCGGTCAGACGAGTGAGATCCCAGTCGGGGATATCAGTTCCGTAAAACCCGGTATGAATGCCGGTCAGCACGATTTCCTTGTAGCCCAGCTGCACCAATTGTCCTATCTCATGCAATACAACCTCGGGTGCTTTGCTTCTCACCGGACCCCGTGCCATCGGCACAATGCAGTAACTGCAAAAGCTTTGACACCCGTCCTGAATTTTCACGAAAGCCCGGGTACGCTGATGATGGTAGCTGTAAAGTATCTCCTGCGGTTTGTTTTCACGGCTGATGGGGCTGACCATGATTTCCCTGCCGGAATGACCGCGCAGTAAATAATCCTCTATTACAGCAGCCAGATTTTCTTTGTCACGATTGCCGACGACCAGATTTACCCCTTCGATCGCCGCCAGTTGCTCAGCATCGACCTGGGCAACACAGCCGGTCGCCACCACCAGTGCATCCGGATTGCGGCGCACTGCCCGCCTTATCATGGCACGCGATTTGCGGTCACTGACATGGGTGACCGTGCAGCTGTTGATCACGTAGATGTCGGCTTTATCATCAAAATCAACCAGCTCATAACCGCGGCTGATGAAATCTTCAATCAATCCTTCAGTTTCAACCTGGTTGACCTTGCAGCCCAGGGTATGAAATGCAATTTTACTCATGAGACCAACCTGCTTCTTTATTTTACTTCATATGTATCTGGATTGTCTTCCCCGATCCCAGATCGGCCAATTCATAAAGGACAATGGTCAAAGCTGCCAGAGCCGCAGTTTCAGTGCGCAATATGCGCGGTCCCAGGCCGGCAGTCATAACTCCCCGGGTACGTGCTATTTCAACTTCAGCCGGTGCAAAACCGCCTTCCGGACCGATAATTAAAAAAAGCTCCTGTTCACCTGTCAGTGAAGGGCGCTTCTCGGCCAACAATTCTTTTAACCCCTGCCGGGTTTCGTTCTCGTACAGCATTATGGCGGGTTTGCCGTTGACAATCTCAAGTATGGTCTGCAGAGAACAAGGCTGATGGACATTCGGTATACGGCTGCGCCGGCACTGTTTGCAGGCTTCGCGGGCAATGGCCTGCCATCTCTCCTGTTTCTTGACGGCCCGTTCCTTTTCAAGCTTCACGACCGCATGCTGGCTGAAAAAAGGATAAATGGCAGCCGTCCCTAATTCAACGGCTTTTTGAATGATGAAATCCATTTTCTCACCTTTGGCTATCCCCTGCACCAGATTGATCATAAGCGAAGGTTCCGCAGCCGGGGTCAGCATTTGGATGATTTCACCTTCAACCCTGCCGCCCTGCAGACCGTTTAGTTGTATTTCATATTCCTGCCCCAGTCCGTCAAAAATGATTACCCTGTCACCCGGCCCAAGCCGCAGCACTCTGTCAATATGACGGCTCTGCTCCAGGTCCAACCATACCTGCCGGTCATTTATATTCTGCGGGCTGACATAAAAACGATGCATCACGCAAACTCCTTGTCATCTTAAAGGTTGTCCGGGATTATTTTTTCCGGGCAGCAATACCCATCCATTCGTTTTCCTGCAGAACCTGCCCAATTTCAAAATTGTGTTTTTCCAATTGCTGCTGTACTTGCGGCCAGCGGCTTTCAATGATGCCGGAGCAGAACAAATATGAACCCGCGGACAATAACTCGGCGGCCCGGGGAATCATCAGATAAACGACTTCCGCGGTTATATTGGCAAATATATAATCGGTTTTAAATCCGGCCAGATCTTCTGTAATATCCCGGACTTCAGCTTTGACGACCTCTTCCAAACCATTCATTTTTACATTGGCTCGGGCTATTTTGACTGCCAATTCGTCAATATCCATGGCAAGCACCTGTGTGGCACCCAATTTGGCGGCAGCAATCGACAGGATGCCGGACCCGCACCCGGCGTCGATAATGTTCTCGCCGCCCTTTACGTATTGATCGATAAAACGCAGACAAAAGCGGGTCGAAGCATGACTGCCGGTTCCAAAGGCCATGCCCGGGTCAAGCTCGATCACCACCTCGCCAGGCTGCACCTCATAGTCTTCCCAGGAAGGTTTGACAACCAGGCGATCACCGATTTTAAAACAATGGTAATATTTTTTCCAGGATTCTTCCCAATCTTCTTCCTTTACTTCGCCAAGGACCAGTTGGGAGCGTACCTGAAAATTTTCTTCCACCAACCGCAGTGCTTCCTGCAATTCGTCTGAAATGTCACGTTCCTCCGGAAAATAAGCCTTCACCAGCACCAAATCATGTTCGCCATACGAAGGGCTGACGGAATCCTTGGCTATTCCTTCCACGATTTGTCCAACTTCCGTCTGGCTGGGGACAATACTGACACCACCCGAACCGAGGCCGTGAAAAATCCCGGCCACGGCTTCTACGCATTGACCTTCAGTAATTACCGCATATTCTTTCCAGTTCAATTGTTATTCTCCTTTAACCCATGGCATCTTTAAATTTATCAATAATTCCTTTTTTGTTTTCTTTATTATCATTGTCATTATAAAAGTTCATCAGCAGTTCTTTTTGCCGTTTGGTCAATTTGGTAGGTATTTTTATTTTCAGGTATACTTTCAAATCGCCGCTGCGCTGACCATGCAGATGGGGAATACCTTTGCCTTTGACGGTGATCACATCACCGGGCTGGCTGCCGGCCGGAACCTCCAATTTATGTGACATGCCGCCCAGCAGTGGGATCTCTATTTCCGCTCCCAGGGAAGCTTGCACAAAATCAATTTCCGTCTCCGTTATGAGTGTATAACCGTCGCGGTGAAATCTCTCATGCGGACGGACTACGATGACAATATAAAGATCTCCGGAAGGTCCCCCGTTGATCCCTATTTCACCTTCACCCGACATGCGCAGTCGCGCCCCGGTATCAATACCGGCAGGGATTTTCACATTGATGGTACGTTTCTTTCTGACTTTTCCGGTTCCTTTACAAGTAGCACACGGTTTTTCTATTATTTTGCCCTCGCCCTGGCAGCGAGAACAGGTTTTAACCGTTTCAAAACGCCCAAAAGGCGTGCTCTGTGCACTGCGCACCTGACCCGAACCTTTACACTGGGGACAGGTTTTTATTGGCGTACCCGGTTCAGCACCGTTGCCTTTGCAGGTGCCGCACTTCTCAACCCGCTGCAGATCAAAATCTTTTTCACTGCCAAAAACAGCTTCCTCGAAATCTATATCCAGCCTTACTTCACGATCGCTGCCGCGCTGCGGGCCGCTATGCCGGCGTTGTCCCCCGCCTCCGGCTGCACCAAAAAGCAGATCGAAAATATCGCTGAACCCACCCATGCCTTCGCCAAATCCGCCTGCCCCTCCCTTGGTCGGGTCAAAGGCATCATGTCCGAAACGATCATACGTGGCTCTTTTTTGCTCATCACTCAATACTTCATAGGCTTCAGCAACTTCTTTGAATTTGTCTGCCGCATCCTTGTCATCCTTGTTTACATCGGGATGGTACTTTTTGGCCAGTTGACGATAGGCTTTCTTCATTTGATCAGGAGTGGCGTCTCGCGACACCCCCAACACCTCATAATAATCTCGTTTATCGGCCATTTTCCCCCACCTTCCTGTTTGCCGAATAATGTTTTAAAACAAAAATCCTGGAACAGATTAACACGGATTGAGCAAGCCACCGCCTGGGCAGCGGTGCTATCGATACCCATCCGTGTTAAAGTGTAATCACTGTGCAGCTATCAAACCGTTTTAGTCTTCGTCCGGAATATTGTAATCAGCGTCAAACACACCGTCGTCAGCACCGGTTCCCGGATTTGCCTTTTCATAGGCTTTGGCTGAAACTGCATAAATAGCATTGGTCAGAGCCTCTGTCTTGGCGGCTATATCGTCAATATCGCTGCCTTCCAGGGCTTTTTTCAGCGCTTCTTTAGCGTCTTCAATGGCAGTCTTGTCACTTTCATCTATTTGTTCAGCAAAATCCTTCAGCGTCTTGTCAGCCTGATAGATCATACTGTCTGCTGAATTGCGGGTTTCGATTTCCTTTAAGCGTTTTTCATCTTCTTCCGCAAACGTTTCTGCATCTCTTACCATACGATCAATATCATCATCACTCAGACCGCTGTTGGCAGTTATGGTTATGCGCTGTTCCTTGTTGGTGGCCAGGTCTTTGGCAGTTACCGATACGATACCATTGACGTCAATATCGAATTTAACCTCGATCTGGGGTACACCGCGAGGTGCCGGAGGAATACCGGTCAGCTGGAATCTTCCCAGCGTTACGTTATTTTGAGCCATTTTCCGTTCACCCTGCAGAACGTGAATATCAACCGAAGGCTGATTGTCACTGGCAGTTGTGAACACCTGGCTCTTCTCCGTTGGGATGGTCGTATTGCGGTCAATGACCCGGGTAAATACTCCGCCCAGCGTCTCAATTCCCAATGACAGCGGAGTAACATCCAGCAGAACCACATCCGTAATATCACCGGTCAATACTCCGCCTTGTATCGCCGCACCAAGACCGACTACCTCGTCCGGGTTGATGCCTTTGAAGGGCTCTTTGCCCAGGAAGCTCTTGACCGCATCCTGCACTGCCGGAATACGGGTCGAACCGCCCACCAAAATGATCTTGTCTATTTCCGAAGGTTTCATATTGGCGTCCTTCATCGCCTGTTTGAGCGGGCCCATGGTCTTCTCGACCAGGTCGGCAGTAAGATCATTGAATTTGGCCCGGGTAAGTGTCCGCTCCAGATGCAGCGGCCCTTCCTGGGTAGCGGTAATATAAGGTATGTTGATTTCGGTACTCATCATACCGGATAATTCATGTTTGGCTTTTTCAGCCGCTTCTTTTAATCTGTGCATGGCCATCTTGTCATTGGTTAAGTCTATCCCGTTGGCAGTTTTGAATTCCTGGATCAGCCAGTTAATGATCCGGTCATCGAAGTCGTCTCCACCCAAACGGTTGTTGCCGCTGGTTGCTTTGACCTCAAAGGTTCCATCGCCGATATCCAGAATGGATACGTCGAAGGTTCCTCCCCCCAGATCAAATACCATGATGGTCTGGTTCTCTTCCTTGTCAAGACCATAAGCCAGAGCCGCTGCGGTCGGCTCATTGATGATCCGCAGTACTTCCATACCGGCGATCTTGCCGGCATCTTTGGTGGCCTGGCGCTGTGAATCGGTAAAATATGCCGGCACGGTAATGACTGCCTGGGTGATTTTTTCTCCCAGATAGGCTTCGGCATCGGTTTTCAGTTTTTGCAGGATCATGGCGGATATTTCCTGCGGTGAATAGGTTTTCCCCTCGATGCTTACCTTGTAATCAGTTCCCATTTTTCTTTTGATTGAGGATACGGTTCTGTCCGGGTTTGTTATGGCCTGTCTTTTCGCTACCCGGCCAACCAGCCGCTCTCCGGTTTTTGAAAAACCAACCACTGAAGGAGTCGTTCTCTCTCCTTCTGCATTGGCTATTACTACAGCCTCGCCGCCTTCCATTATGGCAATTACTGAATTGGTCGTTCCAAGGTCAATTCCAACAACTCTTCCCATTTTATAGGACACCTCCACAAATTTATAAATGTTTTTCAATCATCCAGGAAACGCCCTAAGCCATTTCCATTTATTATGATAACAACCATCCAACGAGTCTTTTGGCTGCAATCTGACTGTTAACCGCTGACTTTGACCAGGCTGGGCCTAATAACCCGGTCATGCATGATATAACCTTTGTTCAGTTCTTCTATGATAATATTTTCCGGATGTTCGTCGCTGCTTACGACCATCAGTGGTTCGTGATACTGGGGATCAAATGGTTTACCTACGCATTCGATCTCCTGTACCCCTTCCTGTCGGAGCAGATCTGCCAGATTTCTGGCCGTAATTTCCACGCCCTTTTTTAATCCTTCAAAATCATGGGCAGCATTGGCAGCTTCCATTCCCCGGTTCAGATCGTCGATAATCGGCAGCAATTTTTTGATGATCGACAAATGCGCATATTTCAGATATTCTTCCTTTTCCCGCTGACTGCGTTTCCTCAGATTCTCTGCTTCAGCCAGAGTTCTTAAATACTGGTCGTAAAATTTTTTCGCTTCTTCACTTTTATGCAGCAATTGCTCCTGCAGCAGTTCAATTTCACTTTTGGCTTCTTCCTGCACAATATCTTCAGTTCCAGCTGCATTTTCATTGCTCTGTACATTGATTTCCTCATTCTCCTGCGGATTGTTGTTCATAAAGTCATCACCCCTATTCCATATTCGGCATTTTGACTGCATCTAATTCGGTCATTTTAATAATGGTATTTATTTTCAGGATCGCAACCGTCACATCAGCGGCGGTCTTGATAGCATACATTTTGACCCAGGCCGGATCAACGATCCCGGCTTCCATAACATCTATAATTTCACCGCTGTCGCAATCCATTCCTATAAAACCTGACTCATTTTTCATCTGGGCGACAACGACTTCCTCCATTTTCTCCAAAGGGTTAAAACCAGCATTCTGGGCAATACAATGAAACGGTTTCAGCAGTGCTTCCTTGACGCATAAAACGCCATAGGAATTCATTCCTTTCAGTTCCCAGGCCAGTTCATTCAAATGCTGGGCTGCCCAAATCTCAGCTGATCCGGCTCCGGCTACGATCCCCTGTTGCAGCGCCGCTTGTACCGCTGCCGCAGCATCGCGGGCAATACGTTCCCTCTCTTCGACCAATTCTTCGGTGGCAGCTCCGATCAAAATGGTGGCTGTACTTTCCCCGCCGCCATTGTATAAAAGGGTATGACCGGCCTTCTGGTCGACTTCCACTTTTTCCGCAAAACCAAAATATTTTTGCAGCAAACCGGCTTCTTTATTGAGCGCACTGCGTTTTATTTTGCGGGCTCCGCTGCTCTTGGCAATCCTCTCCATCTCCAGATGGGAAACCCTTTGGATAGCCATGATGCCGGCATCGCTAAAAATCTGCTCGGCCATATCGTCAATGCTCCGATCGGTCACAACCAGTTTGACACCCATTTCAGCTATTTTGTTCAGGTTATGCAGGTATTGCTCCCGGTTGTGCAGAAAATATTGAAAGCCGTTTTCGGTGCTGCGTGCTTCGCTGTCAACTTCCTCAGGAGCAAGTGCATCACTGAGCAGTAATATTTTCACTTTATCCAGAGATAGCGGCATTTCCTGATTGAGCGGTTCACGGTTGATCAGTACCCCGGTGAACACCTTGTTTTCCACGGCTTCTCTGGCTACCACCGTATCACTGAATTTAAAATCAGGGGCAAGCAATCTATCGGTTCCAATGATTTGGGCTCCTTCAATTACCAGTTGGGCAAGATCCATTTCCCCGCGACCGGCAATAAGGGCAACATTCAGAAGCATGTCATCATCAAGTGATTCTATATTGATACTCTGCGATTTTATTACTTCCAGACAATGCTCCGTGCCGATTTTAATCCCCTGAATTACTTTGGTCACCGGCACGCCTTTAAGCACCTGTTCCGCTCCGATAGATATCATTGCCCCGGCCAACAAGGTAGCCGTGGTGGTACCGTCACCCACCTCCGCCTGTTGGGCCTTGGCAGCATTGATGATCATGCGGGCGGCTGGATGGTTCACTTCCATCAGTTTTAATATGGTAACCCCGTCATTGCTGATAACCACATCGCCAAACTTGTCGACCATCATAATATCCAGGCCTTTGGGTCCAATCGTCCCTTCAATGGCCTGCGATATAACCCGGGCAGCGTTGGCATTGCTCAAGAGGGTTTGAAATTTTTGATCTACTTCACCGTTTACAAGGTTTTTCTCTGTCATCCTTATCTCCCGTTTATATCCGTTTTTTTAATATATCCTCAATAAATATGCGTACCGAATCCAGCGTACCGGCGGCTTTCCAGTATTCCATCCGCACCGGTCCGATTAATCCCATTTTCCCCATATCACCGCTGGTCTTGTAGCCGGTATAAACCAGACTCATTTCTCTGATATCCTCGGATAAATTTTCCTTGCCGATGCGATAATCAACATCCTGGGTGATGCCCTCCGGCAGAATATCCTTGAGTAAATTATCCTCTTCAAGAATGGTAAGTATGCGCTTCAATTTAAACAGATCTTTGAATTCCGGTTCATTAAGTATATTCAGTGCACCACTGATAAGCACTTTTTCTTCGCCTGAATTCTCCAGTAAATTATCGATTGCATCCAGCGCCTTATCAATGACCTGACGGCGTTTTTTTAAATCTTCCCGTAGGATCTGCAGTTGACTGCGCTTCATTTCAGCCAGTTTTTTTCCTCTGAAGACCCGGTTGAAAACATCGGCAACCGATTGCAGATCACTGGCAGAAATACCCTTGGGCACATCAATCTTACGGTGCAGCAAAATTCCAATATCAGTCACTACCAGCACCAGTGCCTGCCCATCCTGGATCGGAATCAGATGCAGATACTGAAACTGGGTGAACTTAATGGATGGCACTATTATGAATGAGGTATAATTGCTGACCTGGGCCAGAAAGCTACCCACCCCCTGAGCTATGTCGCCCCAATCGCGAATATTCTCATTCAATAGCTTCTCCAGTACTTCCATTTCCTCATCACTGAGATTTTCTTTTTCCATCATCCAGTCCACATAGTAACGGAAACCTTTTTCAGATGGAATTCTTCCCGCAGAAGTATGGGGCTGTTCCAGATAGCCCATTTCCTCCAGATCAGCCATCTCATTGCGTACGGTAGCAGCACTTACATTCAGGCCGTGTTTTCTGACAATTGCCCGCGAGCCAACCGGTTCAGCCGTCTGTACGTAATCCTTGATGATCGATTCCAATATGCGTTTTTTTTGCTTTGCGCTCAGGTTTCGGTTTTCACAGCAATTCAGCCAGCAGTTGATTGGAAAGGAAATAGCCGCGCCGGCTCAGGTATATCCGATCCTGATCGGCAACTAAAATCCCTTCCCGGCTGAACTTCTCAATGATAGAATGATACACCTGATAAAAATCTATACCGAAACGATCCA